>DATJDT010000528.1:0-2555 GCA_035497275.1 Pedobacter sp. | reverse complement strand
TTTGGTAGATCGCGTAGGTTTTGAACGTGCCAATGCCGAAGCCGAAGTTCGCCGCTCGTTTACTGGCGGTTATGGGCCGTTATATCAAATTGGTTATATGTTGGGCGGTTTAGAATTTAGGGCTCTCCATAAAGAATTGGTTACCAGTGGCAAAATGAGCAATATCCAGTTCCATGACCGCATTTTAAAAGAGAACAACATGCCTGTAGAAATGGTACGCGCACTTTTAACCAATCAGGTACTTCCCGAAAACTTTACTACGAAATGGAAATTTGCCGGGGATATTAAATAAGATTAGCGCTAATCCTAAATCTTTTTTCAATTTCTCCTTGCATTATAATATTAATTCATTTAAATTTGTTATGCAAGCATAGCAATTAAATGAAACAACAAGATACAGTAGATTATTTTCTAAAGGTAGTATGGCAAAATGTGTCCAACACCTATAACCAAATCGCTTCAGGCTTTGGAATCACACAGGCCATAGGCTATGTTTTAATAAACATCGAAGCAGAGGGCACTGCAGTTTCTGCGCTAGCAGCATTACTTGGCGTAAAGGCAACAAGTTTATCCCGTATGCTCAGTAACATGGAAGAATCGGGACTTATTTACCGAGAAACTGCGAGTGGTGATAAAAGATCGGTAAAAGTATTTTTAACTCCATTTGGCATTGAAAAAAGGAAACTTGCCAGAAACGTGGTTATTTCATTTAATGAATACCTAAATCAACATATCTCTGCTAAAGAAAAAATGCAACTGATTGAATCCTTAAACAAAGTAAACCAATTAACCCTGGCTTATGCTCAAAAAGATCAAGATGAAAAAAGTAAATAAAGTAGCCGTATTAGGATCGGGTATTATGGGTTCTCGTATTGCCTGCCATTTCGCAAACATTGGCGTAGAGGTTTTACTCTTAGATATTGCTCCGAAAGAACTCAATGCCGAAGAGCAGGCAAAAGGTTTAGCGCTAACACATCCGGCGGTGAAAAACCGATTGGTAAATACGGCCTTGCAAACTACGCTTAAAACTAACCCCTCTCCTATATATAGCAAATCGTACCTGAGCAGAATTACCACTGGCAATTTTGAAGACGACATGTCTAAAATTGCAAATTACGATTGGATTATTGAAGTTGTAGTAGAAAACCTAACCATTAAGCAAAAGGTTTTTGAGCAAGTTGAACAGTTTCGCAAGCCAGGAACTTTAGTTACATCCAACACTTCGGGCATCCCAATCCACATGATGGCCGAAGGGAGAAGCGATGATTTTAAGGCTCACTTTTGTGGAACGCACTTTTTTAACCCACCTCGTTATTTGCGCCTCTTAGAGATTATTCCAACTCCACATACTAAACCAGAGCTGGTTGATTTTTTGATGCATTACGGTGATAAATTCTTGGGTAAAACCACTGTACTATGTAAAGATACGCCAGCATTTATTGCCAATCGTGTGGGCGTTTATTCCATTATGTCATTACTTCATTTGGTAGAAAAAATGGAGTTAACGGTAGAAGAGGTAGATAAGTTTACTGGCCCGGCGCTAGGTCGACCAAAATCGGCTACTTTCCGAACTACTGATGTGGTAGGTTTAGATACGATGATTAAGGTATCAAAAGGCCTTTACGATAACTGCCCGAATGATAAAGCGCACGACTTGTTTAAACTTCCTGCCTATGTGCAAAAAATGGAAGCTAATAACTGGTTGGGCGATAAAACCAAGCAAGGTTTTTACAAGAAGACGAAATCTGCCGACGGTAAAACTGAAATTTTAGCACTTGATTTAAAGACTCTCGAATATAGGCCGCAAGAAAAAGTAAAATCGGCCACATTAGAAATCACTAAAACCATCGACAATGTAAAAGATAGGATGAAAGTTTTTGCTGCTGGAAAAGATAAAGCAGGCGAACTTTTTAGAGCATCTTTCTTTGGTTTATTTGAATATGTATCAGATCGTATTCCAGAAATAGCCGATGAACTGTATCGAATAGACGATGCCATGCGCGCAGGTTTTGGATGGGATTTAGGTCCGTTCGAAGTATGGGACGCTGTTGGTATTACCGACGCTATTGAAGGTATGAAAAAGTATGGGCATGCACCTGCCCCATGGGTAAGCGAAATGCTTGCCGCAGGCAATACCACCTTTTATAAAGTAGAAGATGGTGTTAAAAAGTATTACGACATCCCTTCTAAGAGTTATAAAGTTATTCCAGGAACCGATGACTTTATCATTCTCGATAACTTGCGCGCTAATAAAGTTTTATGGAAAAATTCGGGTGCCTCCATTATCGACCTTGGCGATGGCATTCTTAATGTAGAGTTTCATTCTAAAATGAATACCATTGGCGGCGACACACTTGCTGCCATAAACAAGGCTATAGATATGGCCGAAAAGGATTATCGCGGTGTGGTAATTGGCAATGATGGTGCAAACTTCTCGGCCGGTGCCAATGTAGGAATGATCTTTATGATGGCGGTTGAGCAAGAATGGGAAGAATTAAATATAGCTGTTCGTTTGTTTCAAAATACTTCTATGCGAATTAGATATTCTTCAATTC
>DATJDT010000527.1:0-3269 GCA_035497275.1 Pedobacter sp. | reverse complement strand
AACAAAGAAATATTAGCGAAGCCAATAGAGAAACGATCACTAAAGAGTTAGATGTTTTGGCTAAAGAATTACAACAAGCAGGTCAGGAACTTCAAGATTTTCAAAAGAGAATCGAGGATGCTAAAACCAAAGCTACTAATGATCTTACAGCTAAACAAAATGAATTATTTCCTACGGTAAGTAAAAAATTATCGGCTGCAATTGCTGCAGTTGCTAAAGAAAAAGGAATAGCTTATGTATTTGATTTATCTGTTCAGTCTGGCTTTAACAACTTGCTTTATTCAGACGGCGGTGAAGATTTAACGGCTGCAGTTAAAACTAAATTAGGAATTAGCGCAACTGCTCCTGCTACAAAAACACCAGCTACTACTCCTGCAAAGAAGAACTAATTAGAGATAATTTAATATCTTTAGCGGAATTGAGTGACAAACTCAATTCCGTTTTTTTTGCTTGGGTATCACCGTTTAAAAATTACGAATTAAGCAGCTAATAAATATCACGAATGAAAAACAGCACTCCAATAGGGATTTTCGATTCAGGGTTTGGTGGTTTAACAGTCTTCAAATCAATTGTAGAAAAACTGCCAGCTTATGATTATATCTATTTGGGAGATAATGCTAGGTCGCCCTATGGCGATCATTCTTTTGAAACGGTATATCAATATACACTAGAATGTGTAGAGTGGTTATTTGCACAGGGCTGTGAGCTTGTTATACTTGCTTGTAATACCGCATCGGCTAAAGCCCTTAGGAATATTCAACAGTTAGACCTGCCAAAGAAATATCCTAACCGTAGGGTTTTAGGAGTGATCAGGCCAACAGCAGAAGTGATTGGTAAATACACCGATCAAAATAATATTGGTGTAATGGGAACACGTGGCACCATTGGTTCTAATTCATATGCGATAGAAATTAATCATTTCTTTCCAAATGTGAAAGTACATCAACAGAGTTGTCCAATGTGGGTTCCATTAATTGAAAACGGTGAGCATTTAGCAGCAGGTGCTGATTATTTTGTGACCAAATATATTAACGAACTATTACAGAAGTCATCAGCCATTGATTGTATACTATTGGCTTGTACACATTACCCCTTGCTCATTCCTAAACTCGAAAAAATCTTGCCTGCTGGCATTAAAATCCTCTCTCAAGGAGAGATTGTAGCGAAAAGTTTAGCAGATTATTTGAAAAGACATCCAGAAATGGAAAAGAAACTAGCCAAAAATGGTCGACGACAGTTCTACACCTCCGGAGATCTCAATACTTTTAACCAACACGCCACCGTTTTCTTAGGAGAAAATATTTCTTCCGAGAGAATGAACTTACGAAGTCGATAAGTTAAAATAACATTGAAATGATGATTATTGTAAATTTCCTTTCATTTCTTTTTAGGTTTTAAATTTTTAAAAGGGTAAATTTGCGGCTCAATCATCAATCAATGAGTGATCAGATCAAGCACGAATGCGGGATAGCCTTTATCCGCCTCTTAAAACCGCTGTCATACTATCAAGAAAAGTACGGTACTGCTCTTTACGGACTTAACAAATTGTATTTGTTAATGGAAAAACAGCATAATCGGGGTCAAGATGGAGCGGGTATTGCAACCATTAAACTCGATATGAAGCCTGGGTCTAGGTACATTAGTCGTTACCGTTCCATGGCTCAAAATGCAGTGGCTGATATTTTTGGATACGTACAGAACAAATTTGTCGACATCCAAAATGAAACACCAGAGCTGATGAAGGATACAGAATGGCTCAAACAAAATGTAAGCTTTATCGGTGAAGTTTTGTTAGGACATCTGCGTTACGGTACCCATGGTAAAAATAGTATCGAAAATTGCCATCCTTTTTTGAGACAAAATAACTGGATGACCAGAAATTTGGTGATTGCGGGGAACTTTAATATGACTAACGTTGATGAGTTGTTAGAGCAACTTTATGAGCTTGGTCAGCACCCAAAAGAAAAGGCCGACACCGTTACTGTACTTGAAAAAATTGGTCATTTTCTGGACGATGAAAATCAGGAATTATTCGATGAATATAAGAAGGAAGGGTTAAGCAACGTTGATATTACCCATAAAATTTCTGATAACCTGAACATTGCCAATATTCTTCGTCGTTCTGCTAAAAATTGGGATGGTGGTTACACTATTTCGGGAATTGTTGGTAATGGTGATGCTTTTGTATTACGGGATCCTTCAGGTATTCGTCCTGCGTTTTACTATGCAGATGATGAAATTGTTGTTGCTGCTTCAGAACGCCCTGCAATTCAAACTGCATTTAACGTTCAGCTTAAGCAGGTAAAGGAAATTGAGCCGGGACATGCGTTAATCGTTAAAAAAGATGGTACGGTTAGTCAGGAAATGTATCGTGAACCAGAAGAGAAGAGAGCTTGTTCATTTGAAAGAATTTATTTCTCAAGAGGTAGTGATGCCGATATCTATAAAGAGCGTAAAAAACTTGGACATTTATTAATTCCCCAAGTTTTATCTGCCGTAAAGAGCGATTTGAAAAACACCGTTTTCTCTTTTATACCAAATACTGCAGAAGTTTCATTTTATGGAATGGTAGAAGGTTTACATGAAAATGTGAGAGCGATTCAGAAAGATACCTTGTTAAATCGTAAGGAACAATTAAATGATACCGATCTTGAAGAGCTATTGTCAATGGCTCCAAGAGTAGAGAAGTTAGCAATTAAGGACGTAAAATTGAGAACGTTCATTACGGCTGATGCTGATAGGGGAGAAATGGTCGCCCATGTGTATGATACTACTTATGGTGTTATCAAAAATCATACTGATACATTAGTTGCAGTGGATGATTCTATTGTTAGGGGAACTACCTTAAAGCAAAGTATCATTAAAATTATTGACAGATTACATCCTAAGAAAATTATTATTGTTTCGTCTGCTCCACAAATTCGTTACCCAGATTGTTATGGAATTGACATGTCGAAAATGGGTCAATTTGTTGCTTTTGATGCTGCTATACAGCTTTTAAAAGAGCGCGGAATGGAAGATATAATTGAAGATGTTTACCAGAAATGCAAGGCTTCTTTGTTATTGCCTAAAGAGGAGATCGTTAATTTTGTGAAAGATATTTATCGTCCGTTTAAGCAACAAGAAATTTCTGATCAAATTGCGAAAATTATTACGCCAGCGGGCACAGTTGCAGAAGTTGAAGTGATTTATCAAACCTTAGAGAATTTGCATATAGCTTGTCCTAATCACACCGGAGATTGGTATTTCTCAGGTAATTACCCAACTCC
>DATJDT010000526.1:0-2825 GCA_035497275.1 Pedobacter sp. | reverse complement strand
GGCAAGTGCAACACCAAGGCGCTGGTGCTGATGGACAACTGCCAGACTTGTTTGAATTGCGGGTATTCGAAGTGCGGGTGATTGCCAACAACGTAGATGAATTCGCGTAGAAACGGAATTATTTGTGAGCGTGTAGATGGAGCCAATGGACATTTACCAAACGAATGACGTTTTTGGTGTCAGAAGTAAGCTCATTGCCTCTTATGTCGAGCGATCCGCTGTCAATAAATTATTTGTTGATGCTTTAACGGACGGCAATGAGGTCATCGTCTATGGCTCATCTAAGCAAGGAAAGACATCGCTAATCCTTAAGCATCTGAAGCCAGATAACTGTGTAAAGGTAGAGTGCTCGCCGCAAACCCAACCGATAGATATCTATAAGTCTATCCTTCGGCAGCTGGATATCACCTACATCGAAAGCGAGACGCGAGAGGAAGATTACGAGCACGGGGCAAAGGTAAAAGGGGGCTTTAAGATAAAGGTTCCCATTGTTGGCGAGGTCGGTTTTGGTGCTGAGGCGGCTGACAAGTCGTCTCATGGCAACACAAAAAATGTCGCTTATACAGAATATAACTTAGCTCTCGCCCAAGACGTTTCCGAGCTGTTGCGTCGTAATAATATAAGCCGCTATCTAGTCCTCGAGAACTTCCACTACTTGGCTCTCGAAGTGCAGGAAACCCTCGCCTACGATCTGCGAGTTTTTCTTAATTGCGCTCTTAGTGTTTTTATATAGCTGTATTTGGTTTTATCATCAAAATCTTTCTGTTCGATTACGAATTTTGCAGTTTGAAATAAGTGACGATAATAGTGTCCCAATCTGCTATTGTGACCATCAAAGGGAAAATAATAAAATTCAATTGTAAATTCATTAGGCTTGCCAGAAACAGGTAGCCCATGAGTATAATATTTTTTGCTTGGGTTTTTTTCTTTATACTCTAAATATTTGTCTTGTATGACCTTTTCAAGATAATCTTTAACTTTTTCAAAAAGATGTAATTCACCAGAATTTAAATATTTAATAAAATGTTTCTCTGAATATACCCCAATTCCATGAAAGAAGATTTTATAAGCGAAGTTCATCAAGTTTATTTTTTGATACTGGTAATTTTTTTTATCTTCTTTTGTTGTACTATTATAAAAATCCTTTACTGTTATATAACAAAACCTTAATTCATAAAACATATGAACAAATGTTCTTCTACCAGTCAAATCTTTGATCGTAGCTTCTTGAACGTTTGACTTATGAAGATTTAATAATTCATAAAATTTGTTTTCGAATCTTTCAATTTTTAAATCTTTCTTTTGTTGTTCATTTGCTTTAAATTGGACCCAAAATGCAAAAAAGGTCAATATTGCCGCTGCCAGAGCAACGAATGGGCCTAATACTCCACCAATTGTATCGCCAACCTGACCAGTTTTTGAGAAATCTATCTCGAACCAAGATGTTTTAGTGAACCAATAAGGAAAGAAAAGTATAATCGAAATAAGTAATAAAAATGGGATAAATATCTTCCAAAATTTACTATCAAATGTTTCATTTTTTTCTGTTTTCCTAGTTTCAGTAATGGTTTTTATGTCCTGCATATATTTTCAATTGCTAGCCAATTTTGGTTTATAGATTCCCTTAAAACTTTCAAAAGAAAATTTCCAGTCCAGAAATATTATAAGATTTAATAATGTGCTAAAGAATAGCCAAGGTAACGATAAGAGATGCATGTTAATTTAGATAAGAGCTTGAGTTAAATTTAGTATATTTTAGATAAAGCAACAAATAAAAGACACTACCCGATTTTATCCGTTTAACTCCGACTAATTAAAATATAATTCTCATCTTTATAGTGCGACAAATGTTAGAGAAAATCTAGCTAATTAATTTTATTTACAATATCCCAGGCGATCCGGTGGAAGTCCGGCCTTATTCTCGGTTCTCCGACGTTTGTCGCAGCGACCTGGGCTTTTAAATCTATTTTTCAAAATGCGACAAACGAAAAATCAAAACGACTTGGGTAAAGTCCCAACGGCCAAAATCATCCAAGAATTACAACCAAACAAAATCTGCAAATGTGGAGCTTGTGAACCTAGAAAGCCAAAACTTCCAAATGGCCAGCGCCGATTAAAAATTCAACCAAAGTACACACAATCCACTTGGAGTGAGTCAATTGTACCACAAATAATGTTACAAGGGAAATGGTTGGAGAATATGGGATTCGAATGCGATGAACATGTTATAGTTACTACAACAAAAGGTAAGTTGGTAATTGAGATTGACAAAGAACAATCATAGCAACCTGTCGGCAAATAGCTGTCGACAGGTTGCTATGAAAATATATCGGTATGCAAAAATGGTGGGTATGCGCCCAGAATTACGCCTAACTCTTAAATAGGCGAAACTCTTCCCTTAAAGATTTAAGCTTAATTAGAAGTAAATAAGCACAATACTTATAGGATCACTTTCGTTTTATATACTGTTTTTCAAATATAATTTATTTTGATTTATGTTTCCTTAGAATTTTATCCAAGGGGCTTTCCATATTTTCAAGTGCATTTTTACTAACATGAGTGTATCTTAGCGTAGTTTTAATATCCTTATGCCCTAAAAGTTCCTGGATATAGCGAAGGTAAGTTCCATTTTCGAGCAAATGAGTTGCGTAACTATGACGTAAGCTATGAAAGCTGCAGCTTTTTGGTAAGTGCAATACTTTGAAAGCACTTTTAAATATGAGCTGGGCACTTCTGTCTCAATACCTGCTCATTCATTTCTCCTCCTGTTTTACAATTAACAACTCATCATTATTTAGCACTAAATATCCAAATTCATAACAAAA
>DATJDT010000525.1:0-1764 GCA_035497275.1 Pedobacter sp. | reverse complement strand
TCCCAAATAGGGATTAAGTCTGCAAATGCAGATAAATTTCCTGGGAAGCAAATCTTCAAAAGAACAATGTACTTCGATATCGAGAAGTTAACTGGTGAAGGGGCATTTACCTTAACACTCATTGACTATTATCCTGATATTGAATTTAGCCAGCCAATTATTTTTGAGAATGATGGGCAAAGAAAATTTAAAGTGTACCTGAACAACTACCATCCTTTGTTTCGTGATTTTGCTGATGGTTACGAAGATCTTATTTATATGGAAGTTGCTTCCAAGTATTCTGTTTTAAAAAATAATGAAGAGTGGACCGTATCTAGGATTTATTATGAATTAAAATCAAGGTATGCCCAAGAGACAATGCTTAGCGTACCCAAATTAGTGAATAAAGCAAATGACCTAATGAGAACCATTCAAAACAAGTTAGTTGCTGGGGAAGGAATAAGATTTACCAGGAAACCAGTATTAACTGATCAAGATGAAAAGCTGTTAAAACAAAAACACCTGGACCTGGAAGGTAAACCTCTCCACGACATTAATTCCTTTATAATGAATACGAAGTATTTAAAATATTTAGACTTAAATTATTTATTTCGATTCATGGAAGAATTTCCAGAAATGATATTTGATGGAAAAGTATTCAACCTCCCTTATACTGAAATCGATGATAAAGAATTAATGCAAAGAGAACTTAAAAAATACATTAACTACTTTAATGATGTCAGGTGGTTTATTAATGATCTACAACAAGAGGGTGATGAAGCTATCAAAAAAAGAAAGCCGTTAATATTAAGAAATCGTCTTAGCATAGAAATATTATATGGAAGCATTAGTAAATGATACAAAAGGTTTTCTGTCCACGGAACGATTATCGAAAGGGACTTGGCAAGCTTTTGAAAGAGGGATAGCAAGATTACTCGCTCATAGCGGATGGGAAATGAATGAATTAGTGGGAGGATCAGGAGATCACGGTGCAGATATTATTGCAACTTATAGAGACGATAATGGGCAACTTTTAGAGTACATATACCAAGCAAAATTTTCAGGGAATAATAAACCAATATCTGTTGATATCATTGGTGATTTAAAAAGGGCGATGGAATTTTACAACATTGATACTGGCGTTGCTGTATCAAACAGGGTTTTATCAGATTCGCAAAATTTGAAATTAAAAACTCTTTTAAATACTGGCTATACTATTGAGACTTTTCTTTCAAATAATATCTATGAAGCCTACTTAGCATTACCTCCTTGGGCGCTTGAAAAAAGATCCTTAAAACAATACCAATATGAAGCATTAGGGAAACTTCAACAATCTTATTCAAGAGGTGATAAGCAAGGATTAATCTGCCTTGCTACTGGGCTTGGAAAAACTTTTGTTGCTGCTACTTTTTTAAGATGGCTTTATGAAAGTAACCAAAATTTAAATGTTTTAGTTCTGGCAAATACAAGATCGTTAATTGAACAGTTTGATAGAGCTATTTGGACAAATCTTCCAAAATGGATCGCTACACATTTAGTTTACGACTCTGAAAAGCCGGCATTCCTTGAAGGTGTTACATTTTCGACATTCCAGAGTTTCCCGGAGTTCTATAAAACAACCAACAATTTTCACTATGATGTTGTAATTGTTGATGAAGCGCATCATGCTCCAGCAGATACTTATTCAAAAGTTTTAAAAGAGTTAGAGCCAAAATTTTTACTTGGCCTAACGGCTACTCCTTTTAGGTCAGATGAAAGAGATATCTCGGATATTTTTGGTCAACC
>DATJDT010000524.1:0-9155 GCA_035497275.1 Pedobacter sp. | reverse complement strand
GGATTCACAGCAACACCATAAAGAACTGTTTCAACGTTACTTGAATAATCGTTGTACTAAAGAGGAAGTAGATCAATTGATTATTTTTTTCCAAGCGGCCGATGAAACAAAACTAAGAGGGTTCATCAGTGCTGCATTGCTCGATGATTCAACTTTAGAGAATGATACATCTGATTATCAGCCAAAACTAAGTTTAATTTATCAGCAGCTAAGTGCACAAATCATAGCAGAGGGAAGCACGCAAGCAAATCCTAGGAAATATCTATGGTTGCGCATTGCGGCAATCATTCTTGTATTCGTATCTGTTGGTAGTTATTTCTTCCTTTACAAAAGTGAGCCTACAACGCAACTTGTACAACAACAAATTGACCATATTGTTCCTGGACGTAATCAAGCTACCTTGACCTTAGCAAATGGAAAGAAAATTACACTTACAAAAGGCTTGTCAGGTACATTGGCGCAAGAAGGTAATACGCTGATCCAGGTAAATGGTAAAAATGCAATAGCTTACACCAGTAACAATGTAAATTCAAATGCCCCGGTTGAGTATAATACCTTATCAACTGCCAAAGGTGAAGAATCTCCTTATCCACTAGTATTGGCCGATGGAACTAAGATTTGGTTAAATGCACTGTCGTCCATCACCTTTCCTACTGCTTTTAAGGGGAAAGAACGCATTGTAAAAGTTACTGGAGAAGTTTATTTTGAAGTTGTTCACAATGATGCTTTACCTTTTAAAGTTTTAACGAAAGGACAAATTATTGAGGATATAGGCACTCATTTCAATGTTAATGCTTATGATGATGAACCAGCAATTAAAACCACCCTATTGGAGGGAAGTGTAAAGGTATCACTAGCTAACGCTTCCTCGATCAAGGAAAAAGCTGGTGTTAAATTAATACCAGGACAACAAGCTATTATTAATACAGCAAGTAATAACCTCTCTGTTAAGAATGTGGACCTTGATGATGCTGTGGCTTGGAGAAACGGTATGTTCTTCTTTAATGATACCGATATCAAAACCATTATGCGCCAACTAGCGAGATGGTATAATGTTGAAGTAAGTTTTAAGGGGAATATTTCTACTGAAAGATTGTTTTCTGGCGAAATATCAAAAGATGCACGCCTTTCGGAAGTATTAAAAGCGCTTAAAATGAATAAGATTAATTTCAAAATAGAGGGTGAAAAAGTTACAGTTTACCCTTAACCAATACCTAACCAATACCTAACCAAATAAACCAAATTATGATGAAGAAGAAGGGGCCGGACTGATCCAACCGAAACCATTAGCTCATAAAAATGCCGAAAGTGCTGGAACACCTTCGACACCTTTTGCTGAATCAGCAAAGTGAGTTAATGTTTTTTGAAATGCAACACAAATCATTAAATCTCTAACCCAATTAAACCAAAACTATGAATATTTATTTACATGGCAAAAAACTCCATGAGTATCTATTTGTGTATCGCAAATATTTACTCGTTATGAAGATCATCTTTTTTTTAACCATTGTCGCAACGCTCCAGGTGAGTGCGTCATCTTTTGCTCAAAAGGTTACATTATCTGAAAGAAATGTATCGCTTGTAAAGATTTTTAAAGAAATAAAGAAACAAAGCGGTTATACTTTTTTCTACGAAACTGCCCTTTTAAAAAACACGCATAACGTTACTGTAAGTGTAAAAGACCAACCATTGGAAACCGTACTCGAACAGGTTCTAAGTAATCAATCGCTTACCTATAGCTTTTCGGGTAAAATAATTATACTCGAAAAAAGGGTTATGCCACTTACAAGCCCAATCGTTCCGAAATTAGCTGTTCCTGCAACAGAGATCAAGGGAAAAATTGTAGATGAGAATGGGAAGCCCATACCAAATGCCAACGTTACGATAAAAAACACCACAAAGAGTGTGAGTACCTCTGCTGATGGAAGTTTTTCGATTATGGTACCTGATAACAGTGTATTGGTGTTTTCGTATGTCGGGTACTTGAAACAAGAGGTTGCTATAGGTTCACAAAATTTTCTTAATATCACCTTATTACCTGATCCTAATAGTGGTTTAAATGAAGTGGTAGTGGTTGGCTATGGTACACAAAAGAAAGCTAGTTTAACTAGTGCCATTAGTACGGTAAATACGAAAGAAATGAGCAACATTTCTACTTCAAGTTTATCCAATATCCTAGCGGGTAGAGCTTCGGGCGTATTTGTACAAACTGGGGCTGGGGTTCCAGGAAGTTCTTCATCTGTTCGTATTCGTTCTACATCTTCGTGGAATAGTGCAGGTTCAATTTTTGTAATTGATGGTATAGTGAGAGATCAGGCTACATTCGATGCGCTGGATCCAAATCAGGTACAAGATTTAGTTATTCTAAAGGATGCTGCATCAGCAGCTATTTATGGCTCTCGTGCCTCTGATGGTGTTGTGTTGGTAACCACTAAGAATGGTACAAAAGGAAAACCAACAGTACAATTCAATTCAGTATTTGGCTTGTATAGTAAACCAGAAATTGACGTTTCGTATTTAAGTATGGATGAAAGCATGGATATGTATAATGCCATGCACTCACAGCCTGGAGATGCTAGGTTTAATGATTACGACAGAGATTGGATACATAAGAATAATCCAAAAGGTAACTTACATTACGACGAGTTATACCAAAATCCCAATAACCAAAGATATTCACTTAATGTAGCAGGCGGCGATGAATTTGTGAAATATTTTATTGGAGGTTCTTATTATAATGAAAAAGGGTTTCTTCCAAATATGAATTATGGCAAATATAATTTAAGAAGTAATGTTCAGATGAATATAACTAAAGATCTTTCTCTTGGATTGAACTTGAATTATAATGATGGGATGAGAAAAGGAGGGGATGCTCCCGACTACAATATTTCCTATTTAAAATACATTATGTCGCCTGTTTCTTTTGCATATATTGATGGGAAACCTATCGCTACAGATTGGGTTACGAATCCAGTTGAAGCTCTTCTAAATGGTGGCTACAGACGTACCAATAAGGCAAACCTCGATGCAATGATTACGCTCGATTACAAAGTGCCCTTCATTAAAGGCTTAAGTCTCAAAGGTGTTGTCGATTTGTATCATACTAACGATTTTACGAAGGCATACGCCATACGTCCACTGCTATATAAATTCAAAAAAGATCCGAACAGTGGTATTCAGCAAATATTTACAAATGAAGTAATCAGCTCTGCATATGCGGGTTCTCCTACACAACCATTCGTTGGCAATGAGAATACAAGAACCAAATCGTACCAGCTAAATGGTATCTTAACATATGACAAACAGTTTGGTGATCATCATTTAAATGTGGTAGGTGTTTATGAGCAGTCCGAAGGATATTTATATTACTCAAGTTTATATAAGTACGATTTTCCAATTCTTCAAACAGATCAATTTCCTTTTGCAAGTCCAAATGCAGGTGATACCAAAGCTAGCGGTTACGAGAATAACCTGGATGCACGAATGTCATATGTTGGAAGGGTAAACTATGATTTTAATTCAAAGTATCTTTTTTCTGCTTCGGTAAGGGCTGATGGATCTTCTAAATTTTCAACAGATAAGCGTTGGGGATACTTTCCAGCCGTTTCTGCTGGATGGGTAGTGTCAAAAGAAAATTTCCTCAATCTTAATAAATCCAAAGTTATAGATTTGTTAAAACTACGCGCCTCTTATGGTGCAACTGGTAATGATAACATCACTCCATATTTATTCAAGGAGTATTATAATGCATCTCCCAACCCTTATTATTTAGGTACTCCAGGTGGATTGCAATCTACACTAGCTTACAATGGAATGGCACAACCTAATTATACTTGGGAAGGATCCAGTTCATTTGATGCGGGTGTTGAACTTAATCTTTTAAAACATTGGAATTTTACCGCTGATATTTGGACAAAAAAGACCTACGATATTTTAGGACAACGGGTGTTGCAAACACCAATTGAATTTGGCTCAAGCTATCCTGTTGAAAATTATGGGAAAATGAGTGCTAAAGGACTAGAAATAGAACTAGGTTATATGAATGGCCAAATAGGCAGGGATTTTACATTCGATGTAAAGGCAAATTTTGGGTTGGCGACTACCAATGTGGTTTTAAAAGACAAACCACTAGGTGCTTTACCTGCTGAAGATCCGGTTGGCAAACCACTGAACTATTTGGTTGGATATAATGCTACAGGTATACTTAGAACAGATGCCGATGTGAATGCACTACCATCAGGATATAAAATTTTCGGCGTTGCCCCTACAAAAGGCATGATGAATTTTCAAGATGTAAGTGGCCCAAATGGTAAAGCTGATGGTATAATTGATAATTACGACAAGGTAGTGTTAGCTAATTACTCAAACGTTTCTTCAGGTGGGTATGGCGCCTCGGGTAGTTCATTAAATGCGCCTATTTCATATGGGCTTACAATTAATATGAACTATAAAGGATTTGCATTAAATGTGCTGTTCGCGGGATTAGCAGGGTATAAAGTAAATTACAATGATTCCTGGGGTAGAGCAAACATGGCAAATATAGCTTTCCCGGCATATTATGGTGATTCATATTCTGCAACTAACCAGGATGGTAGCTTTCCTATGTTATATAATGCTTCTGGTAATCAACGTTCAGATTACTCTGTGGTTTCGGCACTCAATACTTTTAACGGTGCATTCCTGAGATTAAAAAACTTAAATCTGTCATATAACTTACCGTCAAGTTTTTTACGTGCCGCAAAAATTAATTCAGTGCAAATATTCGCTGGTGGAACCAACTTGCTATGCTTTAGGAAATTTAAATTATATGATCCTGAAGTCTATTCTTTCGGAAGCTATCCAATTATGACATCTTATTCGGTTGGCTTCAATCTTAAATTCTAACTATTTAATCTTTAATTCATATGAAAACGAATTTCATTAAAAATGTACTTATCCTGTTGTTTGTACCAGCGGTGTTTGGTAGTTGTAAAAAAATATTGGATAAGGAACCGCTAAATGCCGTTACAGGCGAACAGTTATGGCAATCTATACAGGCCACCAACGCTTATTTAGACGGTATACAAAACAATCAGATGCCTGGATGGCCATATGGCATGGGAAACGCGGGAGGGTGCTCAAGAGTGTATAACAATTGGTTTTGGGATGGTTGGGTAAAGAATTGGCAATATGTAAATTTCGGTAATGGTAATGGTACCGATGAGGCTATTTCACCACACAGGTATTCGGATAAGATTTTATTAGGAACAGCAACATACGATTGGTTAGAAAACTATGATAATTCGGCTCTTGGAGTGAAACTAAATTGGGCCGTAAATACCTATGCAGACATTCGCGGATGCAACAATATCCTAGCACATATTGATGGTGCAACTTTTGATGCAGCATCTAAAAGTTCAATAAAAGGACAAGCCCTATTCTGGAGAGCCTGGGCATACAACAAATTAGTAAAAGATGTAGGTGGTGTACCATTAATTTTAAAACCTCAGGACGCCGTTGGAAACCTTACAGAAATACAATTACCACGTAGTAAGACATCAGAATGTGTTGCGCAAATTTTGAAGGATTTAGATGATGCGATAGCTTTGTTGCCAGAAAGTTGGAGTGGTGCTAATTTGGGACGAATTGACAAAGGAGCAGCCATGGCTTTTAAGGGCAGAGTATTATTGTTTTTTGCTAGTCCCTTATTCAATGGCTTAGGCGGTGTAGCAAGCTGGCAAAAGGCGTATGACGCCAATTTAGCTGCCAAGAATTTTTTAGATGGCAAAGGAAAAGGTCTGTATCCCGTTTACGGTGATATTTGGAATGTGGAGTTAAATAAAGAACAGATTATGTTCCGTCGGTTTAGCTATCCAGATGCCTATTATGCCGCACCTGGAAATGCACCAATAAGATATTCTAGTGATGACTGGGATAATGACATGCCTTCATTAGAATTGGTAAATGCATATCCTATGAAAAACGGAAGCAAGTTTGTAGGTTCTGCTAGTACATACCCAACTTTATTTCAAAATAGAGATGATAGATTCTATGCTACTATTCATTATAATGGTTCACCTGTGCAGTTTACATCTAAAATGGTTACCAATAAGGAATATTACTGGTCTTACTTGGTTGATCCCACATTTACACCAGCTGGTGGTGTTCTTGGTACCTTTAATAAACTATCTGCGGGTTGGGTTGGCGAAGGTATGGGCGAGTTGAATGGGTTTTTCTTAAAATTAAAAGGCGTTGATCGCCATGCTGCTATTGTAGAACAATCAGATATTGATTGGCCAGAAATACGCTATGCTGAAGTTTTAATGAATTTTGGTGAAGCTGCCAATGAAATCGGTAAAACACAGGAGGCACTTCAGGTTCTATATGCTATCCGTAACCGGGCAGGAATTCAAGGAGGAGGTAACTATGGGATTACCGCATCTTCACAAGGGGATATAAGAACTGCCTATCAGGAAGAACGTTTTGTAGAATTTGCATTTGAAGGCAAGCGTTGGGATGACTTAAGACGCTGGAAAAGATTCGACTTATTAAGAGGAAAACAACGACATGGTTTAGCAGTAACCCTAAAACCTGGTACTGCAGATCCTGCACCAATGGATGATATTAATCAAGTGTATAATAAGTTTAATTATACTGTTATCACCACTGATGCTGCTAATCTTTCGATACCGGATAAAATGTACATTTATGGACTGCCATATAGCTTTTTATCCCGTAATCCTAAATTACAGCAAACCAATACATGGGGAGGTAGCTTCGACCCATTTCAATAATTTTTAAAGTTTGATCGTTGGATTTGGAGGGCTTCTATGGGCTCTCCTTATTCTTTTTTTAAATACTCAATTACCTCAGAATTTAAAGTCCATTTTTCATGAAAATTAGCAAAAAGATAGGATTGTTACTTGCTTTACTTATGATAACTAAAGGTGTCTTTTCGCAACATGTTGAAGAAAAGGATCAGGGTTCATGGTTGCCAGCTAAGCATGAAAAAACTCCATCAAGCATTAATGATTTTTTGCATAACCTAAAAGGGAAGATGCGGTTGATGGTAAGCCAATACGAAAATAACTTACCTAAAAATAAGTACTGCTTCGACGGTGATTTGTTGAAGACTGGAAACTGCACATGGAAAGCTGAATTAAAAGTTACGCAATCTACTACCCAAAAAGATGAATTGAGTGCTGAAGTAAGATTTAAATTGCTGAGTGGTAACATAAGCTCCGCTGGTGTAGCATTAGCGATTGATTTCGATAATTGGGATATCAATAATTATGTATTCGCACCAGCCATGTTATATGGTGGCAATAGGTTTAAAATCATTCCTATGCAGTACCCGCCTTACTTACATGATGAAAAGGATCGGGCAATGGATATGCCAATTACTACAACTAATATTCTACACCTTAATCAAGATGGGAGCCATGCTAAAGTAGAAATGAATACGGGAAATTTAGCAACCCCAATGATGGGTTTTTTTAACGCTAAGATAAATGCTGGTTTTTTGTTGTTCACCGAACAAGCCACGCGTTTTGGAAATAACGGAATGATTATAGAAGAAGATGCAGCAAATGAGCGTGTAAATAAGCGGATTAGTTTTATCGTGAATGCACCCGGTGTGAGAAAAGAAAAATATGTGATGTGTGGAAGGGAAGCATCTGGAGACAAAGCAGTTGATTGGAAAACAGGTGATGAGGTAGTATTTCGTTTTAAGTTGTATAATTTTAAAGCAAATGATCTACCTGGATTTTATCAAAAAGTTTTTTCAGAACGAAAAGCTTTGAGTGGTCAAAACAGTTTTTCAAATGTTACGCCTTATAGTGCAGCGGCCAGCCTGATCACCAATATGCACAATAAAAATAAGTGGTTCAGTAATGATACGCTTGGCTATTATTGCCATAGGCCTGGCGATACAAATCCCTATTCTTATCAGATTGGTTGGAGCGGTTTACCTACCTTTTCTTTTCCGCAATTAATTATGGCTACGCCAGAGCGTTTAGAACGAGTTGCCCGTTCGTTTGATGATATGCTTTTTAAAGCTCAAGCTCCAACAGGGCTATTTTATGCGGTAAATAGAAATGGAAAAATTTATGGCGACCCGCATGGAGAGATGGAGAAATTAAGCAATATAGCTATGGTACGCCGCAGTATGGAAGTTTTATACTTTGGAATCAAATCACTTGATATGTTTAAAAAGCAACACCATGGCGAAATGATCAAGCCTCAATGGGAGCTAAACTTGAAGCGGTGTGCTGATGGACTTGTGCAGGTTTGGAATAAGTACGGGCAATATGGACAATTTATCAATGTCGATAATTTAAAAATGACTATTAATGGTTCCTCTGTTGGCGGGTATGCAGGAGCTGGCCTAGCTTTGGCATCGGTTTATTTTAAGGATATTAAATACTTAGATCTTGCCGAAAAATCTACCAATTATTATTATAACAACTATTTCCTAAAGGGCTATTCTGGCGGCGCACCAGCAGAGATCTTACAATCTCCTGATAGCGAATCGCTTGCCAATATGCTCGAAGCATGTATGGTGCTTTTCGATGTTACCCAAAAGGATGAATGGATTGAAAAGGCCAAGTTTATAGCCGACTACATGGCAACGTTTATGGTTTCCTACGATTATCAATTTCAAAAAGGAAGCGCCATGCAGAAAGCTGGAACACACGCTACAGGAAGTCTATTTGCTAGTTCTCAGAATAATCACAGTGCGCCAGGATACTATATTTTGCCGGGCGATATGTTGTTGAAGCTTTATCGCGCCACTGGTGATGAAAAAATTGCGGCACTATATAAAGATCAAACACATAATGTTATTCAATATGTAGGCGCTCCGCATAACCCCTTGCGAAAGGAAAGTGGTTTTGTTACAGAGAGAGTGCAACTATCAGATTGGGAGGGAAATGATCAAGGATTTGTGAGTTACGGAGATTCTAACACTGCATGGGAAATATTGGCAGCACTTTCTGCTACGATGAACCCCAGCATTTATTTGCATACTAACGACTCAACATTTTTGGTAATGGATCATATCGAAGCCAAAATCATCAAACGAAATCAAACTAGCATAATTATCCAAGTAATCAACCCGACAGCTTACGATGCTGATGTTTCAATCTTAGCTGAAACAGCTGCACAGGCCAAGATAC
>DATJDT010000523.1:0-2852 GCA_035497275.1 Pedobacter sp. | reverse complement strand
GTTAAATAAACTGGGATTTTATTGGGCAGGGCTATGTCTTCGGCCGTCGTTCTTTTGCCGTCCATACCTGATTTTATCTTTTCTAATTTAGCTCCTTCTCCAAATAAAGCAGTTGCCAGCTCCAAAGGCTTCTCAACGCGTACACAACCGTGGCTCACCGCTCTCATGCTTTGATTAAAGGGTTCTTTTGAAGGAGTATCGTGCAGATAAACACTGCTTTGGTTGTTAAATAGAAATTTTATTTTCCCTAACGCATTATCCGCCCCAGGTCTTTGCTTAAATGTATAGGTTTTTCCAGCATCAACTGATGACCAGTCGATGGTTTCCGTATCTTCTATTAATTGCCCGTCTAAAAAAACATCTATATTATGATTTGAAAGATAGTAAGGGTCGCTTGCGGCAAATTTACTGATTTCATTAGTGGCAATACTTTCGGGAATATTCCAAACAGGGTTAACTTGAACACTATGGATGAGACTCTTCAATTGAGGAGTTTCTCGATTAAATGGTCTATCTTTTTTAAGATCATTTTCATCATACTCAATTAATTTATCAGTATAATCTTGATTTCTACCCTCTCCAACACATACTTTCATATTTAAAACCGACCTACCATTTTCAATTACATCCAGTCGAAAATCCGGAATATTAACCCAAACATATTTCTTTTCTGTTGGTGCATTCTTCCACCTTAATCTTTCTAAATTAACGATCAACACCCGTTCAGATTCTTCTTTATTCGTACCCGGAACCTGTATATTATCCTTAAGCGCTTTTTGAAGCGTTAGATACTCCTTGCCTTTAGGCTGTATACTGTCTAAAAACAGATCGAGATCTTTAGTTTTAAAAACTGACATAAAACTTGCACTATCTGGTCTTTTTGTCTCGGTATAATATTGGGCGTAAATTCTTCTGGGACTAACCACCCCAAACTGTAGGGCATTACTATAATTTGTAATTGAATTCGCCGCTGTTAATTCTAGGTCAATTAATACTTGATAGGCTTCATCGATAGACTTAATTGCCCTTTTTTTGTAAATTTTATTTAAAAGTTCATTTAGCCTGTCAACGCTAAACGATTTTGGATTTAGGCCATGAGCATGGGCATCACTTAGTATGTCGACTGCTTTGCTTAGCTTTTGATTGGGCAGGTCTCTCATTAAAAGAATCGGTTCAAAATCGTTCGATTCATAAAGGGCGGCTAAAAATTTAGGGTTTTTATAATTGTTTTTTTGCTGGTTAAATGATTCTTTAAACCGTTCAATAAAAACATCGGTTTCAATATCTTTAAAAATTTTATTCTTGGTTTCTTTAAAAACAATTTGTCCAATCTCTGAGTGGCTCTTTTTGCAAGAGGGCAAAATAAAAAGCGTTAAACAAACACTTAACAACAGTACAGCTTTTGGCAGTTTAATTTGGGAGAAAAGTAACTTCATACAGACTTAAGGATTCTATATGGCTATTTGTTTTAATTAACTCAAAAATTATAATCCAAAGATGTTTCTTCCTATTCTCCAGTTGGTGCCTATCCCATATCCCCTGCCCTGCTATTCGGTAGTATCTCGGTAGTATCTCGGTAAAATGGCGCTTTAAGGGGATAGTACCCAATACCTACCGAGACTCCTAGGGTATATGGCGGATAAGCGGAGGTATTACATATACTTTTTCAAGGCATTCCAAAGCAGCCCATCATAGTCGTATACGTCTGGTCTAAACGCTACTTTTCCATTTTCAACCCAGGCTGTATAATAGGTAATTACCACCGCTACATTCTTTCTTGTAGCAAACCAAGCTGGTTTTAATTGAAATCGCTTTAAAGTATCCGCCTTTTTGGCTAATATCTTTCGATACTTCTCATTTCGGGTGGTATCTAAGGGCGGTAAATCTACCTCCATCCTCAAATTATCATACTGATATTTATCCCTTACCATTAATTGCGCAAACTGTAAGGGGTTTTCAATTCTAACGCAACCATGGCTAATCGCTCTATTTTTTAATTTAAAGCCATATTTATTATTGGTATCATGCAGATAAATGCTTGAACTATTGTCGAAAACAAATTTAAACTTACCTAGTGCATTCCCTTCTCCAGATCCTTGTTTAAACTGAAAGGGTAATTTTTCTCTCGTATATCTTCCCCACCTAATCGTGTCAGGATCTTTAACTAATTTTCCTTTAAAGTAAACTTTGATGTTATTATTTGACAGGTAATAGGGGTCTTTGATAGCTTGATAATAAATCTCGCTTTGCGCAATACTCACAGGGATATTCCAGATTGGATTAACCTGTATCGCATTAAAAACACTAACCAATTGTGGCGTTTCATGATTTTTGGGTTTATCATCCAACTTTCCAGTCTTCAAGAACACCTTCATTTTCTCCGCATAGGTTTCCTCTCTTTTTGCCCCCACACAAACATTCATGTGAACTAATGTATCCTGCTTTACAAACCAGGTTAAAGAAAAATCAGGAATATTTACCATCACCACTTCGTCTAAATTTATGGGCATTTGCCAGCGCATTCGCTCCATATTCAACTTAATAAGTTTGATTAAAGGATGGTTGTCGCTCTTTAGACTGTCCCTGTGAAAAGCAAGTGCTTTTCTTAAATCCAAATAGGCCTTACTAGTTTGTTGAGAATTTTTTAAAACAGCAAGCAGATCTGTGGTACTCAATACCGAATCCAGTTGTATGCTATCTGGACGCTTGACGGCAATATAGTAGCGGTTAAAATACTTTCTCGGGTTTATGCTTCCATACTTCATGTAAGTATGATATCTCAACAAAGCATCTGCAGTTTTGAGTTCTAATTCGGCAATAAGAGGATAAACGTCGTTTATACTCTTAAACCG
>DATJDT010000522.1:0-5232 GCA_035497275.1 Pedobacter sp. | reverse complement strand
ACATCGGCGGGGAAGTTATTGTATAAGCCGCCATCAAAAACATATTTACCTTCCAATTTAATTGGACGGTATACCAAGGGCACTGTCATGCTAGCTCTAACAGCTTCGGCTAAACTGCCCTTGTTAACAGAAATGCTCTTTTGTGATAGTACATCCGAAACCATGCAGCGAAAAGGTACAAAAAGCTTGTCAAAATTGTCTTTGGCGCTGGAAGAAGCCTGCGAAAAAAGCTCCAATAAAGCAAAGTTAAGTGGGATATCATTCACCAAATTAGGTCTAAAACTAAGCCTCAAACTGGTATCGGCAGAAAGTTTGGCGGTTAATATTGATGCGTTAGTATTACTTTTTTGAAAATAAAAATTGTAATCGCTTTTATACCTTCCACTTACCCAATCCTGAAAATCTGTACTTAACGCTATTTCTTCCATTTGTTTTGGTGAATAGCCGGCAGCGTACATGGCACCAACAATTCCACCCATCGAAGTGCCAGTAATATAATCAATTGGAATATTGTTTTCTTCTAACGCTTTAAGTATACCGATATGTGCCAAACCTTTTGCGCCACCACCACTTAAAACTAAACCTACTTTTTGCGCTTTAGAATGGAGCACTAAAAGAATAAATAGAAAAGTAAGTAGGTTCTTGATAAACATTACTTATAAAAATATCGTTTTTCTTTCAATAACGTAAGAATGAATTGATTTATGACAAATATTTAATTTCAACTAGAAAATTATCGGGACGCTCCTAATTCAATAGGTAAATGTTATAGGTTAGATAGGATGCAAAGCTCACCCATAAAATATATGGAATGAATAACAAACCAGCGATTTTATGAATTTGATAGAATAAAATTGCATTGATGATTATTGTTAATAATAATATTCCAATTTCTATTAATGCGTAACCAATTTGATGCTGATAAAAAAATAAGAATGACCACGTTAAATTTAATAATAGTTGAAAGATGTATATCACTAGCGCCAGTTTGTAACCCGAAGCATCTTTTCGTTGTTTCCAAATTAAATATGAAGCAATTCCTATTAAAATATACAAGGTTGTCCAAACCGGACCAAATATGCTATTTGGCGGATTAAACGAGGGTTTATTTAAAGTGGTGTACCACGATTTAACTGATTCAAAAGTAAAGAATCCCCCTAACGCACCAATTGCTAATGGAATAAGTAGACAAACGATAAAAGCGAGGGGTTGAAATTTTTTAACTTTCATATTAAGTATAGTAAAGAAGGAATAACAAAATTATAGTAAACTTGTTTGTTTATCTAGGTGCCTATAATGCCCTTGTTTAACCTGTAAAACAAATCTCATTTTATAAAGTTATTGATATGCTCTGAATAAATATTTAGTATCTTTCGTAAATATGTAATATGGCTAAAATAAACTATAAGCAACAACTTGAAGAAGTTAAAACTTTTGTATTAGACTATTTCCACACCCGTCATGATGCAAAATTAGTTTACCACAACTTAGACCACACACAGAGTGTGGTGAATGCAACTATGCAAATTGCCAATCATTATCAGCTTAATGATAAAGATTTCTTCATTGTTTGCACAGGAGCATGGTTTCATGATACGGGTTACTTTGAGGACATCCAAAATCACGAACAAAAAGGAGCTGAGATCGCAACCGATTTTCTCAAGAAACAAGATATCCCTGCAGATGTTCGTGATTCAGTGATGCAGGTTATTTTGTCGACTAAAATGCCTCAGCGACCAACAAATTTGCTGGAAAACATTCTTTGTGATGGGGATCTTTTTCATTTAGGAACCGAAGAATTTACCGAAAAGCGAAAATTGATGCATAAAGAGCTCGCTATGCTCTATCAAATAGACAGTAATAAGAAGGAGTGGAGATTAAGAGATATAGAATTTCTAGAAAGTCAACATTATCATACAGATTATTGTGCATTATTGCTCGGTGATCAAAAGCAAAAAAATATAGATAAGCTTAAGAGTAAATTAAAAGGAGATGTAGACATCTTAACATTACCAAGTGATGATAAAGTAGTTAAAGGGGAAAAGTTGTTAAGTAATAAGGATAAAAAACGGCCCGATAAAGGTATAGAAACCATGTTTCGGATTACTTCATCAAATAACCAACGATTAAGTGATATGGCCGATAACAAGGCGCAGTTATTAATTACCGTTAATTCGATCATTTTATCTTTGATTGTAAGTTTGGTACTGCGAAGATTGGAAGATAATGCTTTTCTTATTGTGCCAACATTTATTTTATTGATGGTAAGTTTAGGGGCTATTATTTTCTCCATCTTAGCAACACGGCCATCAATCCCAGACGGCGTGTTCTCAGACAACGATCTCGAACGTAAAAAAGTTAACTTGTTATTTTTTGGCAATTTTTATAAAATGGCGCTAAGTGATTATTCTAAAGGCATGATAAAGGTGATGAACGATAATGAATTTTTATATGGTACCTTGATCACGGATGTATATTCGCAAGGAGTTGTGTTGGGACGCAAATACAAATTAATTCGCATTGCTTACAATATTTTCATGTTTGGCCTAATTGCCTCTGTGTTAGCCTATATAATTTCTTATATCGCCTACGGTAAACTTTCTTAAAATGTTGGACAATAAAATTGAAGATGTCTTTCATGAAAGGGATTTAAGCTGGCTTTCTTTTAACGAAAGAGTTTTGCAGGAAGCTGCTGATCCGAATGTTCCTTTGTTAGAGCGAATTAATTTTCTATCTATTTACTCGTCCAATTTAGACGAATTTTATCGTGTTAGAATGCCGGTTTTATTGGCTTTAGCTAAATTGAGCAAGAAGGAGAAGAATAATATCGCTTTACCCGAAGGTTTATTAAGTGCCGCCAACCAGACAATTTATCGTCACCAACAAACCTATGGCGAAATTGTTAGTAAATCGATTATCCCCGAACTTCGCCGTCACCAGATTAATTTTATTTACGGTAAAACTATCCCCACTGAGTTAAATGAAGAAATTAGTGGCTATTTTCTTAGTCAGGTTTTAGCATTTTTGCAACCCGTTATACTTAATGAAAGCAATCCTGCTTTTTTTCCAAGTAACAATGAATTATACTTCATAATAACACTTAATAATGCTGAGGAAAATAAAAACGTTATTATCCTTAATATTCCATCAAACAATTTACCGAGGTTCTACAAAATCAATAAGAATGAAGAAACTTTTATTGTTTTTTTAGATGATATTATCAGAAATAACCTTCAATTGCTGTTTCCTGATGCACAAGTAACGGGTTGCTATAGTTTTAAAATTACCCGTACAGCCGAAATTGATTTAAAAGATGAATATTCAGGTAATTTAGCTGAGCAAATAGAAAAACAATTGCAAAAGCGTGATTTTGGTTTAGCAACTCGATTTTTGTATCAATCTGGTGCTAGTGAAGAAGTTGTCGCCTTGTTAATTGAAAAGCTACATTTGCAAAAAGCCAATCGAGTTGAAGGCGGAAGATATCATAATCTAAAAGACCTGTCAGGTTTTCCTGTTCGCAACCCACAGCTAGAAAATGAAAAATGGCCAAAAATAGCTTATCCGCCATTGGCGAAAAACGAACCTTTGTATCAACAGATCCTAACGAAAGATATCCTCATAAATCCGCCATATGAAGCCTATGATAGTGTTTTAAGATTTTTCAATGAGGCAGCTACTGACAAACATGTAGAAGAAATTTATGTGACACTTTACCGTGTTGCTAATGATTCGAAAATTGTAAATGCCTTGATTAGTGCTGCCAAAAATGGAAAAAAAGTATTTGTGTTGGTAGAATTAAAGGCACGGTTTGATGAGGCTAACAATATTAAATGGGCTAAAAAAATGAAAGAGGCGGGGGTAACTATTATTTACAGTGTAACCGCATTAAAAGTTCATGCTAAAATTGCCTTAGTTAAACGAAAAATTGGGCTACGTTCTGTTTATACAGGTTTGTTAGCAACGGGTAACTTTAATGAAACTACAGCTAATTTTTATACAGACCATATTTTGATGACCGCTCACACAGGGTTAATGCGTGAGATGGAATTACTTTTTATTTTTTTAGCGAAAAGGATTAAGCCAACAGATCCGAAGCTAATTTCGTTTAATTATTTACTGGTTGCACAATTTAATTTACAGCAGCGATTTTTAGCGTTAATAGATCGTGAAATTGGATATGCAAAGCAAGGAACTCCTAGCTCTATTACCATTAAATTGAATAATCTTGAAGAAAAAACAATGATTAGTAAGCTTTATGAGGCATCAAGAGCAGGGGTAACGATAGCTTTACTGGTGAGGGGTATTTGCCGAATAGTGCCAGGTATAATTGGAATGAGCGAAAACATTACCGTTAAACGAATTGTTGATCGTTATTTAGAGCATGGCAGGATTTTTGTCTTTGAGAATGCAGGTAACGAAGAAATTTACATGGGATCTGCCGATTGGATGAATAGGAATATTTATCGCAGAATTGAAGTTTGTTTTCCAGTTTTTGATGAAGACATTAAAGCAGAAATAAAAGCTCTTTTAAAGCTTCAGTTGACAGACAATGTTAAGGCTGTCGAAATAAATGACAAAATGATTAATATTCCTGTTGTAACAAAAGGAGAGCTTAATCAATCACAATACAGTATTTATGAATTCTTAAAAAGCAAGGCCGATGTTAAATATCAAACAACATAACAAACACATTTTAATTATTGCAGTACTATCTATTTTTATAACGTTTATAGCTGTTTCGTGTGTGGGTAAAAAAGAGAAAGCCTTACCTACGCCGCCAGGCTATGATTTAAGTAAACCACAAAAATATAGTATGCCAGATATTTTACAGGAGATTTCGGGCATTGCTTTCAACAAAGGCGATAATTCATTCTTTTATGCTCAACAAGATGAAGACGGAAAACTGTTCAAGCTACCGCTAGGTACCAAAGATGAAACGGTAACTAAATTTGCTGGAAAGGGAGATTATGAAGATGTTGCAATTATCAACAACTGGGTGATGATACTTAAAAGTAATGGTGACCTATATTCATTTCCTTTAAGCGAAACTAAAAATACTGAAACAACAGCGGTAAAGGAAAATATTGGGCTAGTACCTAAAGGCGAATATGAGGGAATGTACGCTGATGAAGCAACTGGAAATGTTTACCTGTTATGTAAAAGTTGTAAGACTGATAAAGGCAGTAAATTAACGAGCGGTTATATCCTCGCTTTTAACAATGGGATAGATCG
>DATJDT010000521.1:0-4419 GCA_035497275.1 Pedobacter sp. | reverse complement strand
CTGATAGAGACAAGTATTTTAAAGATCAGTTTGTTAAATTCAGTCAGCGCATGATTAATCAAGAGATGAAGTTGCTGAAAAAAAGAAAAGCTGATGCAGCACTAAGTAGCAATAACACTACATTAATTGTACTGTTTAGCTCAGTGATCATATTTGGTCTCATCTTATTTCTTTTATCCTATATCAGAAGAACCTTTGATCAACAAAAGGAAACAGAAATTCAGATTAGAGAAAATAACGCTCAATTAGAAAGGTTGTCGGCAGACAATGAGCAAAAGAATTGGCTATTGTCTGGCGCCGCGAGATTAAATGAGCAAATTCGTGGTGAGCAAGAGCTGAATGAATTGGCTAACCATATTATTAGTAGCATTTGCAATTATCTAGACGCTCCAATCGGTGCCATCTTTTTAACTAATACGCAAGACAAAAGCTTAGAACTTACTGGATCCTATGCCTACTCTTTAAAAAAGCAAAAGGAACGTTATTTCCTAGGGGATGGCCTAGTTGGGCAGGTTGCTGTTGAGAAGACGCAAAAAATATTAACAGATGTTCCTCCTGACTACCTTAAAATTAATTCTGGATTGGGCAACATTAGTCCGAACTGCATTCTTTTAACCCCCGTGCTATTTGAGAATGAAACAATTGCAGTGATTGAGCTAGGTTTAAATAATTTGCCAAAAGATTCGACAATTTTATTTTTAAATAGTGTGGCAGAAAATATAGGCATTGCTATTAACAGTGCGTTTTCGCGAATAATATTAAGAGATTTATTTGAGCAAACTCAGCAACAGGCCGAGGAGCTGGAAACTCAACAAGAGGAGTTGAGAACAACTAACGAAGAATTGCTTCATAAGAGCAACGAACTTCAGGCATCAGAAGAAGAACTAAGGGTGCAACAAGAAGAGCTCCAACAAACTAATGCCGAGCTCGAAGAAAAGGCGCAATTACTGGAGGAAAAAAACATTTCAATTAGTCAGGCTCGAGAGGCCATTTCTTTAAAAGCTGAGGAACTAGAAATATCTAGCAAATATAAATCTGAATTTTTGGCCAATATGAGCCATGAATTGAGAACCCCATTAAATAGCATACTGATTTTAGCTAGAATTTTAAAAGAGAACAAACCTGCAAACTTAAATGAAGACCAGGTTAAATATGCTGGTGTTATTCAAAATGCAGGAACAGATTTACTAAACTTAATCAACGACATTTTAGATCTGTCGAAGATAGAGTCTGGGAAAGTTGATCTAACGATCGAGAAGGCATCTCCACTTGATGTAAAAAGGGACATGGAAGCCTTGTTTACAGAGGTTGCAAAAACCAAAAAAATAAACTTTGAAATTGCACTTTCAAAGGATTTGCCGGCTGACTTTAAAACAGATCTATCGCGGTTAGAGCAAATTATTAAAAATTTACTTTCTAATGCCTTTAAATTTACGCCAGAGCAAGGTAATGTATCCTTAAACCTATTTAAAGCACCAGCTGACACGAAGTTTTATTCGAACCAACTTAAAGAATATAAAGAGGCTGTGATAGCGATAGAGGTTATTGATACCGGTATAGGGATCTCTGAAGATAAACAAGCTGTGATTTTTGAAGCCTTTCAACAAGCTGATGGGTCGACAAGCAGAAAATATGGTGGTACTGGACTTGGATTATCAATCAGTAAAGAACTGGCAAATATTTTAGGTGGCGAGATCCAGATCAAAAGCGAGCCAAATATTGGTAGCACATTTACCCTCTTTATTCCTCAGGGACTAACAATTAATACGGATGTTGAAGTAACCGAGCCTATTGCTGTTGTAGAAACGCCATCGATTACTTTTGATCAACCCTTAAAGGTAAAATCAGCTAAAAACACCTTATTAATTGTAGAGGATGACAAAAATTTTGCAGAAATCTTAAAAGATTATGCCATTGAAAAAGGTTTTAATCCAATACTTGCCTATAGTGGAGATGTGGGATTAGATCTAGCAACTGCAAATCTACCAGATGCCATTATTTTAGACATCATGCTTCCAGTTATGGATGGATGGACTATTCTAAAAAAATTAAAAAACAATCCTATCACCAAACATATCCCTGTTCATATGATGTCGGCAGGGGATGAAAAAAGTGAGAAAGCAAAAAAAGAAGGGGCAATTGGATTTTTGAAAAAGCCAATCGGTGAAGATGAATTAGCAAACGCATTTGATTTACTTGGTCAGATACCCGAGAACTATATTTTAAACAAAGTATTGCTAATTGAAGATCAAGAATTGCAAAGTAAAGTTTTGGCTCAACAACTAAAAGATAAAGGTGTAGATGTTGCTCAAGCATTTACTGGTAAAGAGGCACTAGATTTATTAAAAGAAGCTTCGTTTGACTGCATTATTCTTGATTTAAACTTGCCAGATATATCTGGATTTGACTTGCTCGACCAAATTAAGGCACAGCCAGACTTACAAACTATCCCGGTTGTAATTAATACTGCTATGGAACTTCAGAACGATCAGATGGAAAGGATCATGCATTATTCTGAAGCGATGGTACTTAAATCCAATAAATCTAACGATAGGTTAATTGATGAGGTAAGCTTATTTATGAATAAGCTTAAGACTGACTCGGTAAAAAGTTCAGTTAAAATAAATAAAGAAGTTACTGGTACTGAAAAATCATTGTTCGGAAAGAAAATATTAATAACTGATGACGACATGCGAAATATCTTCGCGCTTTCTACAGCACTCCAATCTTACGAGATGCAAATTGTAATCGCTAACAATGGCCGTGAAGCTATTGAAAAGTTAGATGAAGTTGAGGGTATAGATTTGGTATTGATGGATATCATGATGCCTGAAATGGATGGATACGAGGCAATGACACGTATTAGAAAGAACAAAGCTTTCGCGAACCTCCCTATTATTGCTTTAACAGCAAAGGCGATGAAAAACGATCGAGAAAAATGCATTGAGGCCGGAGCTAATGACTATATTTCGAAACCTGTAAATATTGATCAATTGTTATCTATGATGAGGGTTTGGTTGAGTAAAATATGAGTGATCCCAAGGCATACCATCCAACTGAAATTAGCGTCGAACAATTACATGATTTGATTGCTATCATCAAGCATGTTCATGGTTTTGATTTCACGGAATATTCTGAGGCCTCCTTCAAAAGGCAGGTTACCAAAATCTTACAACTTCAAAAACTAAGCGTTTTTGATTTACGTACACTTCTTATAAATGACAGCGACTATTTTGAGCAATTTTTATTTAAAATAACTGTCAACGTAACCGAAATGTTTAGAGATCCACTCTTTTACAAATCGATCAGGGAAAATATAATTCCTTACTTAAATTCTTATCAGCGAATTAAGATTTGGAATGCGGGATGCTCAAGTGGAGAAGAATTATATTCATTTGCGATACTTTTTGCTGAAGAGAATTTATATAGCAGGAGTTTTTTTTATGGGACAGATATTAATGCAGATGTACTGAAGATTGCGAAGGAAGGTATTTATACCTTAAATAAAATGAAACTTAATTCGGAAAATTATAGAGAGTCAGGAGCATTAAACTCTCTTTCAAAATATTATACCGCAAAATATGATGCTGTTTCAATTAAACATTCGATCAAGAAAAACGTGTTATTTTCGGTTCACAACTTGGTTTCAGATGGAGTTTTTAACGAATTTCAGGTAATTTCTTGCAGAAATGTACTTATTTACTTTAATAAAGACCTCCAAAATAAAGTTCTCGAATTATTTTATAATAGTTTAGCTAGCTTTGGCTTTTTATGCTTAGGATCTAAAGAAACAATTAGAGATGCGAATTTAAAAAGTCGATTTAAGGTTATCGATAAAAGGCATAATATATACCAAAGAATAGATTAAAAAATGGAAAAAATAAATATCCTGATAGTTGATGATAAAATAGAAAACATCATTGCTTTAGAGGCTTTGTTAAAACGTGATGATGCAAATATTATTTCTACAACCTTACCAAATGATGCACTTCGCATTTCATGGGAACAAGATATTGCCATTGCACTAGTTGATGTTCAGATGCCAGAAATGGATGGTTTCGAACTTGTTGAAATACTTAAAAGCAACCCACGTACAAAAGATATTCTTATCATTTTTGTGACAGCTATTTCGATGGAGACAAAATATGCCGTTCGTGGCTTGAATACTGGTGCGGTAGATTACCTCTATAAACCACTAAACCCATTTGTTACTTCAGCGAAGGTGGATTCTTTTATTCAACTTGTTCGCAATCAACGAGAAATTAAAAGCAAAAATAATCAACTAGAAAAGTATCAAAAGGAGCTTATTAAGGCAAAAGATCTTGCCGAACAAGGAAAGAGAATCAAAGAGAACTTTTTAGCCAACATGAGCCATGAAATCCGCACACCTATTAATGGCATCATAGGCTTAGTGAATTT
>DATJDT010000520.1:0-14282 GCA_035497275.1 Pedobacter sp. | reverse complement strand
TGAAATATTTTTAATTCCATCAATAGAGTTGATAGATTCTTCGAATGTTTCGGTAATCTGTGATTCAATAATGTCTGAATTTGCACCTGGATAGGAGGTCCGTACAGAAACAACTGTTGGATCAATAGAAGGATATTCGCGGATCCCTAAAAAGTTATAACCAATTACCCCAAAAAGGATAATCATTAAGTTCATTACAATAGCAAGAACAGGGCGCTTTATGCTGGTGGTTGATATACTCATGTCCTTAATTTTTCTGTCCTGCAATCTTCACTTTTACAGGAGCATCTGGTTTTAAGGACATTGCGCCTGTTGTGAGCACCGTATCTCCAATAGTTAAGCCCGAGGTGATTACTACGCTTTCAGCAGTTCTTGTGCCTGCCTCAACTATTACCTGTTGGGCTTTTCCATTTTTGGTAACGTAAACCATTTTACCTTTTAAAACCGGGATTACCGCTTCGCTAGGTACCAATATGGCATTTTCTTGTAAACTTAAGGCAAGCTTTACTTTTGCAAACGAACCAGGTAATAACTCATTATTGGGATTAGAGGCCAATGCCTTTATTTGCAAAGTTCGGGTTTGTTGGTTAATGCCGGGCTCAATTGCAAATACTTTTCCAGTATATGATTTGCCAGATGCATCTGTTAAAAAGGTTATGGGAGAACCTAGTTTAATCTGTCCAACGTATTTTTCTGGAATAGAGAAATTAACCTTTACCGGATTGGTGCTCATTAAATTGGCGATTACGGTTGAAGGAGTAAGGTATTCGCCAACAGAAATAGAGCGTAAGCCGATTTTACCACTAAAAGGAGCTCTTAATGTAGTTTTAGCTAATTGGGCCCTTACAATTTGTCCCTGAGCTTTTAATGATTTTAGGTTTGCCAATGCGATATCATATTCTTCTTGACTAATGGCTCCCTTTGCCAACAATTGTTTTGCTCTATTTTCGCTGGTAGCCGATAGGTTTTCTTTAGTTAACGCATCTTGTAATTGAGCCTGAATATCTTTATCGTTAATTTTAACTAATACATCTCCTTTACTTACATTGCTACCCTCTTTAAAATTAATTGCTGTTACCAGGCCAGCTACTTCACTGTGCAAAACCACCGATTCATTGGCCTCGATGCTTCCGGTAATTTCTAGGTTGTTGGCGAAAGAATTTGCACTTACCACAATCCCATCCACTGCGAGGGGAGGAGCGTCGCCACCTTTACCACCCTTGGCACCTTTGCCACCTTTAGCTCCGCCTTTTGGCCCTTCGCCCCCAAGCTTTTTATTCTCCGAAATCCTATAATAGATTAAATAGGCGAGCCCAAAAAATAGGAGTATATAAAATATATATCTTTTCTTCATAACATTTGTGTGCTTTTGTTAAAGCAAAAATATTTAATTGTTTCTTTTATCGTTTGATGTACTAAGTATGTTACAGCTTTATATTCAATTTTAGGGAGAAAAAGTTAAATAGTTATATTTTTGCGCAAAGATTTAGAAATGAAGATAAAATCAATTTTTGGATTACTAATCCTACTCACTATTACGATGGCAGCTAAAGCACAAGTAAAGATAGGCTTCGAAGTAAGCTTTAAAGAACCTCAAGCACATTATGCGGAGGTAGAAATGAATATTGCAGGCATTGCCACAAAAAATTATGTAGATGTAAAGATGCCAGTTTGGACACCGGGATCTTACCTAATACGCGAATTTGCAAAGAGTGTAGAAAGTTTTGGTGCAAGTGTTGGCACTAAAGCTGTTAAAACCGAAAAAGTAAGTAAAAATACCTGGAGAGTTTACAGCAATAAAGCCAATGCAGTAAAAATTAATTACCGCGTTTATGCCTTTGAAATTTCGGTTCGTACAGCATTTATCGATGCTAGTCACGCCTTCTTATCGTCGGCAAACATCTTTATGTATCCAGCGGGAATGCTGAAAACACCAAGCACGGTGAAAATTGTTCCTCATGCTACTTGGAATAAAGTAAGCACAGGTTTATCGCCTGTAGCAGGCCAAGAATTTACCTATACTGCTCCAAATTTCGATATCCTATTTGATAGTCCGATAGAGGTTGGAACACAAGATGTTTTTGAATTTACGGCTGCAGGTGTTAAGCACGAAGTTGCCATGTATGGTGGTGGAAACTATGATAAAGAAAAGCTAAAAGTAGATATGGCCAAGATCGTAGAAGAGGCTACTGCTGTGTATGGTGAAAATCCGAATAAGCATTATATGTTTATTGTGCATAACCGCATGCAGGGAAGCGGTGGTTTAGAACATTTAAATTCTTGCGTTTTAGGAGCTTCACGCAATGCTTATTCTGATCCGGCTGGCTATGTTCGTTTCTTAGGTTTAGTTGCCCATGAGTACAATCACCTATGGAATGTAAAACGCCTACGCCCAATCGCTTTAGGCCCATTCGATTATGAAAATGAAAACTACACTACCAATTTGTGGATTGCAGAAGGTTTTACGTCTTACTACGAGACTAAGTACACCTATAGAGCAGGGTTTAAAGATCAGGCAGGGTTTTTAGCTGGTCAGATGGGTAGTATTGGCACGGTGATGAATACGCCCGGAGCTAAAATAAACTCGGCGGCAGAATCTAGTTTTGATGCTTGGATCAATCCTGCTTATCGTCCGTCAGAGAATTCAAAAAATACCTTTATCTCTTACTATACCAAAGGAGCGGTGATAGGGGTATTAATGGATCTTGAGATTGCCCATGCAACCAAAGGCGCTAAAAGTTTAGACGATGTAATGAAAGCCATGTACTTGCAATGCAAAACCTTAAAACGTGGTTATACCGATGCAGAATTCAAGGCAATGGTAGAGAAGATAAGTGGTATCAGCTTTACTAATTTCTGGGATAAATATGTAACTGGCACTGCCGAAATTGAGTATGCAAAGTATTTCGGTTATGCAGGTATCGACGTAACAGCAGAAAACGCAACACCTAATAAGCCTGCTACTGGAGCTGCTTTAACGGTAAACCAAGGTTTGGTCGTTTCGGGAGTGGCGCGCAATTCTACAGCATGGGAAGATGGCTTAAACGTGAATGATATCATTATTAGCATTGATGGGGTTGGCGTGGTATCAGCAATGCGCGATGTTAAATTGCCTAATCCAGCACTTTCTCTTGATATTTTACCAATTGTAAGCAACAAGAAAATCGGCGATAAATTAGTGCTGAAGATTGTGCGCGATGGTGAGGAAAAAGAAATTACTTTAACGTTGAAAGAAAACCCGAATGTTCGCTTCAAAACAGTCATCAATGAAAACGCTACCCCTGCTCAAATGGCGGTGCGTAAGAAGTGGATGGAAGGTTAGTCGGTTGACAATTTAATTTTGAAGAAAAAAATCCCGTTAGGCCATAAAGCTTAACGGGATTTTTTGTGAGCACCTAATCTTGATGCTAGTTCTCGATCTTATTCCTAGAAAGTAAAACGTAAGCCTAAGCCAACATCACCACCCCAGAAACCTGTGTTAGGTGTTAATTGAAACGCTGGTACCCAATCCAATGAAATATTGAAAGGCACGCCATTAAATTTGTAGTCTAGACCTAAAACACCATTTGCCGATAAGTAAACATCACCGTCATAGCCTTTAACTTTAACTGAGCCAATGGTTGCACCACCACCATAGTAGAAGTTTAAACCTTCTGCACCATTAATAGGCTTATAAACTTCATATAAACCTGTTAGGTTAAAATAGTCGTAGGTTTTGTTGCTTCTAAAGTTTCCGATTAACTCTAACATAGCACCTTTGCTTAGGCCAGTTTTAAAACTGATACCATTCGCTGAACCAAAACGACCACCAATCGCATTTTTGTAACCCTGTGCGTTTGCATCAGTTGTGGTCATTGTTAAAAGGGCAAAGCCCGCAATTAAAGTAAAAATTAATTTTTTCATAAATGTTGTTTTTTTGTTTACCCCTTGCAAGATTTATGCCGTAGTGCTGTGGAAGCTAAAAAAAAGTGATAATGCGCTCTAATTGTATGCTATATTAGATAATAGCTTAGGTATTTGTAGGGGCGATTGGGCAATGTTCTGTAAAAATGGACAGATTTAGGACATTTTACTATGCATACATAATAAATTTAAAATCGGTTGTTTCACAAAATATTATTTGTTAGATTTGAGAAACGACTATTGAGAAGCCCTACAATGGTGTTTAGCCAAAATAATATCGAGCCATTAAGTATGAAAACCATTACCAGAGTATTCGATCTGCTGCGTTATAATTTAGAGAATTTTCCTAAAGATGAATTTATCAGTGGTAAAATAGCAGGTGTATGGAAAAAATATAGCACACAATCATTTTGTGAGGTTACCGATAATTTAAGCAAAGGCTTAACAACCTTAGGAGTTAAAAAGGAATCTCGGATAGCGGTTATGTCGCCCAATAGACCTGAGTGGAATATTTGCGACTATGCCATTATGCAATTGGGAGCTTATCAGATTCCGCTTTATCCTACCTTGGCCGAACATGATATTAAATTTATTATTGAAAACGCCGAAGTTAGCATCGTGTTTGCAAATGATGAGGCGTTATTTCAAAAGCTAACTGCTGTAAATAAAACGCTTGCTAAACCAGTACTTATTTATACACTTAATAAAGTTGAGGGCGCTAAACATTGGGAAGAGTTAGTAACGCTTGGTAAAGAAACAACAGTAGATCTAGAAGCTTACAGAAAGGAAGTAACTGGCGAGGATATCTTAACCTTGATTTACACCTCTGGCACTACTGGTACGCCAAAAGGTGTAATGCTTACGCATAATAACTTGATCTTAAATTTCGAGAAATCGGCTATTATCTTTCCAGCGGAAGTAAAAACTGCGATTAGCTTTTTACCGCTTTCGCATATTTTTGAGCGGATGATCTCTTATTTATATGCTTATGCAGGTGTGAGTGTTTACTATGCCGAAAGCATGGAAACCATCGTAACAGATATTCAGGAGGTAAAGCCAAATTCATTTTCTACGGTACCTCGTTTACTCGAAAAGGTTTACGATAAGATTATGGAGAAGGGGAAGGATTTAAAAGGGATTAAAAGAGGAATCTTCTTTTGGTCGCTTGCCCTGGCCGAAAAGTATGATTTTAAACAAGGCTGGTGGTATAGCTTTAAACTAGCCATAGCGCGTAAGCTGGTATTTAAAAAATGGCAAGCCGCTTTGGGAGGTAATATTGTAGTACTAGCCTCGGGGGGTGCTGCTTTAAACCCTCGTTTGGCGCGCATTTTTTGGGCGGCTGGAATGCCTGTTTTCGAGGGCTATGGCCTTACCGAAACTTCACCTGTGATAACTGTAAATCATTTTGGAGCTACCATGTTTGGTACTGTGGGTACGGTAATAGAAGGCGTTGAAATAAAAATTGCGGAGGATGGCGAAATCTTAACTCGCGGTCACCACATTATGAAAGGCTATTATTTAAGAGAAGATTTAACGGCCGAAAGCATCGACAAAGATGGATGGTTCCATACGGGTGATATCGGAGAGATCTTAAATGGTAAATTCTTAAAAATTACCGATCGTAAAAAAGAGATTTTTAAAACGGCGGGAGGTAAATATATTGCGCCCCAAATGTTGGAGAACCGTTATAAAGAATCGCCCTTAATTGAACAGATTATGGTATTGGGCGAAAATAGGAAATTCCCCGCAGCACTGATCGTACCCACTTTTGCCGCGCTAAAAACATGGTGCCAAAAAAAGGGAATACCTTATACTACCAACGAAGAGATGATTCATAACGAGCAGGTAATTGATAAATACAATCGTGTTATTACTGCTCTGGGTGCTGATTTTGGGAAATGGGAACAAGTAAAACGTTTCGCCTTGTTAGCCAAGGAGTTTAGCATTGATGGCGGCGAGTTAACTCCGAAGCTAAGTTTTAAACGCAAGATAATTTTAGAGAAAAATAACAACATTATAGAGAAAATTTATAAAGATGCAGAGAATTACAAAGGTTAATTTTAACCAGTTAATTGTAGCGTTGCTATGTGCTAATGTATTGTTTGGTTGTGTAGGCGGGCAACTAGGCAAAAATAACAGCGGCGAGTACAAAAATGGCATGGTGGTTTCGGCAAGTGAAATAGCCTCGAAGGTGGGGATTGATGTATTGAAAAAGGGAGGGAATGCAGTTGATGCTGCAGTTGCGGTACAATTTGCTTTGGCAGTAGTTTATCCAAATGCAGGTAACCTTGGTGGAGGTGGCTTTATGGTGTACAGATCTGCCAAAGGCGAAACGAATACGTTAGATTTTAGAGAGAAGGCAGCCGGAGCTGCAAGTCGCGATATGTATTTAGACTCGGCTGGTAACCCTATTATTGATAAGAGCTTATATGGACAATTGGCTGCAGGCGTTCCTGGGTCGGTTGCAGGAATGGAAGAAGCGCACAAAAAATATGGACATTTAGCATGGGAAGAACTCGTTGCGCCGGCACTTGCTTTGGCAGCTGATGGATTTAAGATCACCGCGCGACAAGCCAGAGAATTAAATGGCATGAAAGCAAGGCTAACGAAATTAAATCCCTTAGGCACTGCATTATTGAAGGAAGCAACATGGGCTGAGGGCGATGTATTGGTTCAAACGGAACTGGCAAACACCTTAAGGCATATTAAGGAAGAAGGCAGGAATGGTTTTTATGAAGGTGCAGTAGCTGATTCAATCGTTGCTGAAATGAAGCGTGGCAACGGTATTATCTCTAAGCAGGATTTAAAAGAATACAAAGCCGTTTGGCGTAAGCCAGTTTTGGGAACCTATAGAGGTTACGATATCATTACCATGCCCCCTTCATCAAGTGGCGGTATTGCGTTGGTGCAATTGCTTAAATCTGTTGAGCCTTATCCTTTATCCCGTTGGGGCTTTAATACCGATTCGACTGTGCAAGTAATCGTTGAGGCCGAGCGTAGAGTGTATGCCGATCGTGCTTCTCATCTGGGAGATCCTGATTTTTACCCTGTGCCACAACAGAAACTTTTGGAAAATAGCTATAACAAAGAGCGTATGGCCAATTTTAAGTGGGAAAAGGCAACAACAAGTGCTGAAATAAAAGCAGGAGATATTGCACCGGCTGAACATGAGGAAACTACGCATTTCTCTATTGTAGATAGAGACGGGAATGCGGTATCGATAACCACCACGTTAAATGGTTCGTATGGGGCTGGTGTAGTAGTAAAAGGTGCAGGGTTTTTATTGAACAACGAAATGGACGATTTTTCGGTAAAGCCTGGAGCCCCAAATATGTACGGTTTGGTAGGGGGTGAAGCGAATGCCATTGCGCCAAATAAGCGGATGTTGAGCTGTATGACGCCTACCATTATCGCGAAAGATGGAGAATTGTTCATGGTGGTTGGTACACCTGGTGGATCTACCATTATCACTTCTGTTTTTCAAACCATTATCAATGTAATCGATTTTAACCAGTCGATGCAAACAGCGGTAAACTCGAAGAAATTCCATCACCAATGGCTACCCGATCAAATAGATATCGAGCCCAAGGCATTAGATAGCTTAACGATGGTAAAACTAAAGGCCAAAGGTTATAAAATTGTACCTCGTGGCGCTATAGGTAGAGTTGATGCGATCCTTAAAACCAAATGGGGTTACTATCAAGGAGGTGCAGACCCGAGGGGTGATGATAAGGCAATAGGTTGGTAGAAATTAAGATGCAACATTAAATAGCTCTCCGCGTCTATAAAATAAAAAGGATGATGAGAAAATATCTATTTACCGTTTTAATTATTGCCATTACCAGTTGTACTTATGCACAACAGGCTACTGTAAAGTTTAAATTTATTGGCGCTAACGACCAGAATGTAAAGGTTCAATTACCAGTTGATGGAACAACTTTTTATCCTGCAAGAGCCAATAAACAATTTGGAGCGGATAGTACCCTTACGCTTAACTTCGCTGTCGAAAAAATAGCCAATGTTTTTATGGTAAGCGGCAATCGAAATTTTCGGTTCTTGATAGCGCCCGGACAAACAGCAATTGAGCTCGATCTAAATAAAAAGGATACATCGGCCATTACCTATAGGGGCAAAAATGCAAAGGGCCAGTTATTGATTAACTCAAGGAAAAACGTGTTCTATCAAAACAGAGCGAGTAAATATCTTAGATTGGATAGCACTGCAACGGGTGTTGTAAATTTAATCGCTGCCGATCAACAAAAAGAATTGAAACCATATGTAGACTTGCTCCATCAAAAGAAAATTAGCCAGGTTTTTTTCGATGCGATTAAAGCAGATATCGACATGGATTATATTGCAATTACTGCATTCGTCCCTATTGAGATTTACTTTGATTCGCAACGGGCTAATAGTAAAGTGGTTTTTAAGGATGAGTTTAAAGAGCTTTGGAAGAAGACTTACGAACAATATCCATTTAATAATCCAGCTTTTTTAAATGCTGCTGAATTTTATTATCACGCAGAATACTATAGTAATTATTATGTGGGCATGTTTGTGCCGCAGGTTAAGGGCACATGGGTTAAACCCAATTATGAAGATGGAGATCAGCGGCTGAGAGATTCATACATCGGCTTTGCTAAAAACTTTACTGGCAAAACAAGAGAATACCTAATGGCCTCATTTTTATTTAATGAGATGTTCCAGAATAAGTATCAAGCTGTGCTAGTTAGCCTGTTTGATGACTTTAAAAAACAATACCCTATCAGTAAATTCTCGCCATTGTTACAGCCAGCTGCCGATGTAATCGTAAAGTATCATCAAGACATTAAAAAGGATTTTGCTGCCGATCAAAAGTTTGTTGCCAATTACCGTCAGGTAAACTCGCTCGACGATTTAATGGCGATGTTTAAAGGCAAAACAGTTTTTGTAGATATATGGGCCACTTGGTGTGGACCATGCAAAGTAGAGTTTGAGTACGGTGAAGGATTAGATAAGTTCCTAAAAAGTAAAAATGCCGAAATGCTCTATATTTCAACAGATAAAGATGCTGCAGATCAGCAATGGAAAGATATGATCAAATATTATAAATTAGCTGGAAATCATATCAGAACCAATGATTTGTTGCTAAAGGATTTGATAAGCAAGCTTTGGGGAGGCAAGGGAGGTTATTCAATTCCTCGCTATCTAATTCTTAAGGATGGAAAATTAGTGGTGCCTGATGCATTGAGGCCAAGCGATAAGCAAAAATTATACGATCAAATAGCAACTTATCTTTAAAAGCAAAAGGCCGATGTTAAACACCGGCCTTTGTAAATTATACTCCCAACAATAATCTTGCTGGATCTTCCAATAGTTGTTTCACACGTACTAGGAAACCTACAGATTCACGACCATCGATGATGCGGTGATCATATGATAATGCAATGTACATCATTGGGCGGATAACCACTTCTTTATTTTCGGCAATTGGGCGCTCAATAATATTGTGCATACCTAATATAGCCGATTGAGGAGCATTGATAATCGGAGTAGACATCATTGAGCCAAATACCCCACCGTTGGTAATGGTAAATGTACCGCCAGTCATTTCTTCAATTGTTAATTTGCTATCTCTAGCTTTAGTCGCTAATTCGATTACCGTTTTCTCTATCTGTGCCAAGCTCATGCTATCCGCATTTCTAATAATTGGTACTACCAATCCTTTAGGTGCCGAAACTGCGATAGAAACATCCACAAAGTCATTGTAAACAACTTCTTCTCCTTCGATGCGTGCATTTACTGCTGGGAAATCTTTTGCTGCTTCACAAACTGCTTTGGTAAAGAAACTCATGAAACCTAAACCAACTCCATGTTTTTCTTTAAACTGATCTTTGTATTTAGCTCTTAAATCCATGATCGGCTTCATGTTCACTTCGTTAAAAGTAGTTAACATGGCCGTTTCATTTTTAACGGTTACTAAACGTTTAGCAACTGTTTTACGCAATGGCGACATTTTTTCTCTACGCTCATTTCTCGCACCTGCTACTGCCGGAGCAGCAGTGGCTGCTGGTTTCGCGCTTTCAGTTTTAGCTTTCGGAGCTTCTGCTTTAGTAGCGTCCTCTTTGGTAATTCTGCCATTCACACCAGTACCTTTAACAGCACCAGCATCAACACCTTTTTCTGCTAAAATTTTAGCCGCCGAAGGGGAAGGAGTTCCTGTAGCATAGCTATCGCCAGTTTTTGCTGCAACTGGTGCACTTACTTTATCAGCAACTGGAGCAGCTGCCTCTGCTTTAGGCGCTGCCGTTGTTACTGCACCACCTTCTTCAATCGTACAAACTGTAGCGCCAATTGGCAAAGTATCGCCTTCACTAGCTACTGTTTTTAAAGTTCCAGCTTTTTCTGCGGTTAGCTCGAAGGTTGCTTTATCAGATTCTAATTCTGCAATGATTTCGTCCATTTCAACAAAATCTCCATCGTTTTTAACCCAACGAGATAAAACTACCTCAGTAATCGACTCGCCAACAGGCGGAACTTTTATTTCTAAACTCATGATTTTAAATATTTTTTTATTGGCTAATCTATGTTAACTAATTTCTTTGTTGCTTTTGCTACTATCTCTTTTACTTTCTCGGTAACCGGAACATCAAAAGTTTTTGCTACGATACGCGCTTGTTGGTTTGCGTGTAATTTAGCATAACCCGTTGCTGTACTGCTGCTTTCGTCTCTCGAGATTACCTCTATTGCACTAAATGATGTTTTTCTTAATCTACGCAATAGGTAAGGCCAAGCGCCCATGTTTTCTGGCTCTTCTTGCACCCAAACTGCTTCTTTAGCATTTTTATAACGTTTATAAACAGCCTCCATCTGCGCAACAGGCGTAGGATACAATTGTTCAACACGTACCAAAGCAACATTTCCTTGTTCATGCGCTTTTTGAGTTTCTAATAAATCGTAATATATTTTTCCACTACAGAAAACTACGCGCTTCACATTTACCGCCGTTACATTTGTATCGTCTATAACTTCTTTGAATTTGCCATCTGTAAAATCGGCTAGCGGGCTAACACAAAGTGGGTGGCGTAATAAGCTTTTAGGACTAAATACAACCAATGGTTTACGGAAATCGCGTTTAAACTGACGACGGATGGCATGGAAGAAGTTTGCTGGAGTGGTGCAATTAGTTACTTGCATGTTAAAATCAGCACAAAGCTCCATAAAACGCTCGATACGTGCTGATGAATGCTCTGGTCCTTGACCCTCGTAACCGTGAGGTAATAACATCACTAAACCATTTTCTCTTTGCCACTTCGTTTCAGAACTAGCTACATATTGATCTACTACAATTTGTGCACCATTAAAGAAGTCGCCAAATTGTGCTTCCCAAATAGTTAGGGCATTAGGATTGGCCATGGCATAACCATATTCGAAACCCAATACGCCGTATTCAGACAAATGTGAGTTATAGATATCAAACGGAGCTTGTTGATCGGAAACATTCGCTAGTGGTGTATATTCTTCTTCCGAATCCTCCAAGGTTAGTACTGCATGACGGTGAGAGAAGGTTCCCCTTTTTACATCTTGCCCACTTAAACGAACTCTTTTACCTTCGGCCAATAAAGTACCGTATGCTAGTTGTTCGGCCATTGCCCAATCAAATACATGGGTAGTGGTGGCCATTTTATGACGCTCGTCGAATAATTTTTCAATCTTTTTAAAGAATTTCTTGTCTTTTGGTAACGTAGATATTCTTTTTGCAACTTCTAATAAGGTCGATTTTTTAACGGATGTATCTGGAGAAACATCAAAATCTTTGGCAGTTGCCAATCTCATGTCAGCCCATGCACCACCAAATTTTACATCGCTATAAGTTGATGTTAATTCTTTGGCTTCATTTAAGCGTTCTTGTAAAAGACCCTTAAATTGTTTTTCCATTTCTTTTGCTAGTCCAGCTTCTAACTCGCCAGTTTTGGTCAGCTTTTCGATATAGATGTCGCGTGGATTAGCATGTTTTTCAATCGCTTTGTATAAAAGCGGCTGGGTAAATTTAGGTTCATCAGCCTCATTATGGCCAAACCTACGGTAGCATAAAATATCGATAAATACATCGTTTTTGTATTTCTGACGATATTCCATTGCTAAGTTAATTGCATATACCAAGGCTTCTACATCATCGCCATTTACGTGGAAAACAGGCGATAAAGTTACTTTGGCGATGTCTGTACAATAGGTACTAGAACGTGCATCTTTATAATTAGTGGTAAAGCCAATTTGGTTGTTAATGACCAAGTGAATAGTTCCACCGGTTTTATAGCCTTCGAGGCTTGCCATTTGAATTACTTCGTATACAATACCTTGTCCAGCTACCGAAGCATCACCGTGGATTAAGATTGGCGCCAAGCGGCTATCATCTCCACCATATTTGAAGTCGATTTTTGAGCGGGACATTCCTTCAACCACCCCGTTTACTGTTTCTAGGTGCGAAGGGTTAGGGCATAAACTTAGGTGTACACTTTTACCGGCATTTGTAGTTACATCTGTTGAGTAACCTAAGTGATATTTAACATCACCACCAAAAGGAGAATCAGCGCTATAGCCTTTTCCTTCAAATTCGGCAAAAATATCTTTGTAGGTTTTCTGCATAATATTGGCCAGTACATTTAAACGACCTCTATGCGCCATTCCTATTACAAACTCTTCGATACCAAGTTCTGCACCTTTTTCAATTACCGAATCCAGAGCCGGAATCACAGCCTCAGCACCTTCTAATGAAAAGCGTTTTTGACCTAAGAATTTAGTGCCTAGGAAGTTTTCAAAACTTACCGCTTCATTTAGCTTACTTAAAATTCTTTTCTTCTCGTCGATTGATAACTTTGGCGTGTTGCGCGCAGTTTCCATTTTCGATTCGAGCCAGTTTAAGATTTCAGGCGTACGTACATATTTATACTCTACGCCAATAGAATTGCAATAGGTTTGCTCTAAAAATGCAACGATATCTATCAATTTTGCAGGGCCAATACCTAATTCAATACTCGAATTAAACACAACCTGTAAATCAGCTTGTGCTAAGCCAAAGTTTTCAATAGCTAAAGTTGGTAAGTGTTTACGTCTTTCTCTAACCGGGTTTGTTTTGGTAAATAGGTGCCCTCTTTGGCGGTATCCATTAATTAAATTAAGGACATTGATTTCTTTTAAAAAGTGTTCTGGGGCTTCATTTGTAACGTGTGCCGCTTCCGAGCCTCTTCCAAAATCAAAGCCTTCAAAAAATTTCTGCCATCCAAATTCAACCGAATTACGGTCTTCTTTATAGCTCTGATATAATGATTCTATATATTCGGCATTAGCGCCATTGAGATAAGATAAGTTATCCATTTGTGTATTTTTACGATAAGTAATGCAAAATTAGGATTTTACCCTTAAAAATGGCAATAAACTTTGTATTAAAATTATGTTATATTTTATGAGCGAGTGAGGGCGATGGGAATTTGGCGCTTAAGCGTTGATCGTTACCCACCCCAGCTACATTGGCCCAATTACCCCAATTACTTGCAGGGCAATAATCAATTAGTTTTTCTTCGAAATAAGCCGCGCCCATTAGCCAATTTACTTTAAGTTCGTTCACTAAATAAGTAGCGGCTAATTGTCTTGAGCTATTGTTAATATAACCAGTGGTATTTAGTTCGGTCATTATCGAGTCGATTAAATCATGACCCGTGCTACCCGTTTGCCACAATTTTAGTGCTGCAGTGTCTTCAATGGGCATCGTTTCTACATCACCCTTAAAACCCCCTTGCTTAAAAAAGGTATTTCTATATTTTTTAAACATAAAACGGAAATAATCTCTCCATAATAAGCCTAATACAATTTGCTTGAAATAAGGTTTTAATCCATAATTGGCTTCTGCCTCTATTAACTTCCAATACACTTCGCGGGGCGATAAACTGCCTACCGCCAACCAGGCCGAGAGCTTAGTTACTACTTCGTTCTTTTTAACGGTAGCATTGGCATTGGCCATTCCTTCGCCGGTATGTAAAAAACTATGTAAATGTTTAAATGCTTCTGTTTCGCCTCCTTTGTAAAAAGGATTATCTTCAGTTGGTACCAGCTGTTCGTTTGGCAACAGCGCTGTTAACAGTGGTAATGTACCCCAGTCTTCTGCTTGTACAAAATTGATATTGGCAGGTGCTAAAAAGCAAGGTTTCACAAGTGCATCGCGCTCGGTTTTCTTTTTAAACTGCGTAAATACATCAGGTATATCCTTAATAGGGAAAGGAAGGTCTTCTTTGTTGTAAAGCGTGTGACCAATAAAGTGTTTGAGGTTTACTTTTAACTTCCACAATAAATCTTCTACTGCCGTAGAGATGGCTGTTTCTTCACTTGCTACCTCCCGGTGATGGTAT
>DATJDT010000519.1:0-2351 GCA_035497275.1 Pedobacter sp. | reverse complement strand
CAGGTTTGACGTTAGTAGAGCGGCAAGCAATCTTAAAGGAGGTGTTGCCAGTTGACGATGATAGGATCCGGATTTCGGATGTATTCGACGCAAGTGGAATTGATTTTTTTGCAGCAGCCGAAAGGATGGGCCTAGAAGGGATTATGGCCAAACGCAAGTCTTCTACTTATGCGGTTAACAATCGCTCTAAAGAATGGCTAAAGATTAAAGTTTCGAAAAGACAGGAGGTAATTATAGCGGGGTTTACACGGAATGAGGATACATCAAAATTGTTCAGCTCTTTAATTTTAGCGGTATGGGAGGATAAAACGCTAACGTATGTTGGTAAAGTGGGCACAGGCTTTTCTGATGCCGATCAAAAAAAGATGATGAAACTGTTTAAACCTTATATTACGGAGAAAAGCCCTTTTACGGTAGTTCCAGATATTAATAAGCTTTCTCGATTTCAGCATAAGCAGCTAAATGCTAAGGCAACATGGATGAAGCCGGAGTTGGTAGGAGAGGTGAGTTTTACAGAAATAACTGACGAGGGTATTTTTAGACATCCTTCTTTTAAAGGGATGAGAACAGATAAAAATGCCAAAGACGTGGTACGCGAAAAAGCAGCTGATGCCGAAAAGATAGTGGAAGAAGTTGAAACTAAAACACCTCATGAAGCGGCCATTCGTCCGCCAAAAAATAAGATAGCAAAAACATTGCTCAACCCTAAGGACGAAACACAGGTAAGAAAGGTGAATGGGAAAGAGCTTAAATTTACCCACCTTTCTAAACTCTATTGGCCAGAAGATAAGGTTACAAAACGCGATATGTTTAATTATTATTATCAAGTGGCTGATTACATGTTGCCTTATTTAAAAGATAGGCCACAGTCGCTAAACCGTTTTCCTGGAGGTATACATGGTAAAGGCTTCTATCAAAAAGACGTAAAGGGAAAGGCACCGGCATGGGCAAAAACATTTCCATATTCAACAGATGATGGTGAAGAGAAAGAATATTTAGTGGGAGATGATGTGGCAACTTTATTATGGATGGCGTCTTTGGGATGTATTGAGATTAATCCATGGTTTTCGAGAGTAAAGTCGCCGGATAATCCCGATTACTGCGTAATTGATCTAGACCCAGATAAACATCATTTTGATAAAGTAATCGAAGCTGCCAATGTAGTGAGGAATGTTTTGGACTCTATTGATGTACCTTGTTTTCCAAAAACCTCTGGTTCAACTGGCATTCATATATATATTCCATTGGGAGCAAAATATGATTACGATCAGAGCCAGCTTTTTGCACAGATAATAGTGAGCATTGTAAATAGGCAAATCCCAAAATTCACTTCACTTGAAAGGATGATTGCTGCACGAAAAGGGAAGATGTATTTAGATTTTCTGCAAAATAGACCAGGCGCTACCATTGCAGGGCCTTATTCATTGCGCCCAAAACCTGGAGCTACCGTTTCAATGCCCTTAGAATGGGCAGAAGTGAAACCAGGATTGAAAATGAAAGACTTTACGATTTTTAATGCAATTGATCGGCTTAAAGAAAAGGGAGATATCTTTAAAGGTGTGTTAGGTAAAGGAATTGATTTGGAAACAGCAATTTTGAAAGCGAAGGAGCTTCACGCTTAATTTATCGCTAAAAGCATACATTCCATTTTGCTGGCAAAACTCTTTCTCCTATATTTAGAATCTGATCAAAAAGCATAATGAAAGAAAGAGGTGATTACGAGGATGGAAAGTTTAATTATGAACGACTTGCACCGATTCTGAAGACAGTTAAAGCTGCTCGGCTACATTTAACTAAGCAGCAGCCCATCAAAATGGTGTTGATTTTTAGCCGACACCGGTATTATAGGCATTTGGTAATTGAACTAGCAAGTGTAAATACCAGCCAAAGTGGAAAGCTTAAAAATCCAGTCAATTTTCTCGATCCCTCAGATCTAATATGGAAAACCGACAAACCCGAAGAACTAAGATTTTATAGTGGAGTAACGCGCTTTAAAAATAATTATAATGAAGAATTTAGCGATTCTAATTTGGCAGCATTAAAAGCTATTTTACACAACCCACTAAAACTCGATTTTTATATACACGATGAAAAGGTCTCTCCAACTATCAATGCAAGTTCTGCTGTTTTAACACAGATTGCTATCTTAAAGGTAAACCTTGAACTAAATGTTGATGAAAGAGGAGATATTTTTGAGGTAGGTGGCTTGCTGCATATTGATGGAAAGGCTTATGCGATGGAAGATCTGAAGCTGAGTTATCAATACTTTGTTGAAGTTAAAAATCGACTATACCTGATCGATAATCCTTACTTTTTAAATGCGATCGAGTTTTTTAAACAAAATCAAAATA
>DATJDT010000518.1:0-2307 GCA_035497275.1 Pedobacter sp. | reverse complement strand
GAGCCAAGGTATCTTTTTGTACATTGTCATCATCAAAAAAAACTGGCCTTCCAATAATCGCTTTACCGCAATCCTGACCAATTAATTTATCTGCTCGCTCTTTCAATTCCTTCAAAATGATAGCTACCAGATCCGATGCATTGTATCTTCTATTATGGATGCGCGTTTCGGTAAAACTACTTCTTGATAAGATCTGTTTAATAGATTTAATAAACCTTCCTCTCATGCCGTCATTAAGATAGGCTGCAATAGCCTCTTCCCCTACTACATAGCTCTTTTCGCCTCCGGCATTTAACTGATGATAAAAATAAATAAGTGAAGGAATAATAATGGTACTATGAATTTCTTTCGAATCCTCGTCGTAAATAGCGAGTGCAGAATTGGTTGTACCAAAGTCAATTCCATATAAAAATTTCTTCATCACAGGAGGGAGCTAAACTATAAAAAATTGGTGGGGCGGCGAAAGTATAAAAAAATAGCTTAAGAAAGAAATCCCCGACCAAAAACCATGTATAATCTTATTTGATCCTTCCGTTTTCGCTTTCAAGCGCTGAACTTCTATTTCGGGGACCCTTTGCGTTGGTTGAAGCAAATCGGTAAGTAAAATTAAGCCTCACTTGCCTAGTTTCAAAGTAACTGTAGTTTTGAATAGCTAAACCGCCAACGTTTTGTACTGACCTGGCTTTACTCCCTTTAAAAATATCACTAAAAACAAGCCTCAAATTAGCTTTTCGGTCCATAAAACTGCGCTGCAAACCTAAGTCAACTAAACTATTAGCCCTAGCAAATTGATTGGCTCCCGTTAAACGCTTAGAGTTAAACGTGCCTGTCACTTCAGCGCTAATTTGATAAGGCAATTTAAAAACTTGTTGCAGATTCATCCTAACTGCAGTTTGCTGGAGATCCAGCTCCCTACCTGCTCCGAAATTGATGTCATTAAAAAGATGAAATAGGGTACCATTAAATGTTACATTCAACCATTTATTTGGTGTTAGCGTTTGCGTAAGGGTGAGCGCCATATGCTGTTGCACGCCTAGGTTACGGGGAACCATCACAATTCTTGCCTTATCAACCGTATCGGTTACCTCAACGCTAAAATTATCGGTATAAGTATAGCTCAATCCTAAAATGGTAGAGCTTTTATAAACATATTGAAGCAAGCCACGATGACTTAATTGCGGTTGCAGAAATGGGTTTCCCTGCCAATAAGAAAGCTCATCTAACAAGTAAATAAATGGATTGAGGTTTTGGTACGCTGGACGATCAATCCTTCTAGAATAACTAATAGAAAAATTGTGCGAGGCAGCAAGCTTCACATTTGCAGAAAAGAAAGGAAACAGGTTTGTATAATTTCTAGCTATTGATTTCGCATTCCCTGATATCGCAGAAATCTCTTCAAGCGTACCTACAGAAGAAGAGTTTTCGACCCTTAACCCACCCTGAAGCTGCCATTTATGCAAAGTTTTGCTATAATTGACATAAGCACTTGCAATTTCTTCCCTATAAGCAAATCTGTTGGACCGTGATGGGTCTAAAATTTCCCCAGCTGTTTGCACTGCCAAAAACCTTGAATCATTTCCGGACAATACTGACGAATACTTGGTTCCCGTCTCCAATTTACCTTTCCATAGGTTAGTAGTATAATCTAACTTTATAGCCTTTAAGCCAATATCAATCCCATTCAATGAACGATAAAGATTATCACTTAACACTATGTTATGAGCAGTTGTATACTTATTTGATTGTAGATTACCTGAACCTTTGGTAAAATCACCATAATCTACATCAATATTAACCATCCTCCCCAGCGTATCTTCATACTTATAGTTTAGATTAACATTGTAGCGCTGGGTTTGCTGATAATAATAGTCGTTGATCGCAGTAAGCCGCTGATCGATTTGGGTAGTTTGCCCATCGCCAATGTCAGTTCGGGTATCGGTAATTCCCCCTCCAAAAATAAAATTTCCATTTAGCAAAATCCCCACTGTTTGATTTTTATCAATTGAAAAATCGGCTCCCAACCTAGACCCCATTTTTTTCCTTTTATCTATGTCGTCGGTAAAACTATTAAAGAATTTCCCTTCTTGAAGCCTATCAGCGCCATATAGATAAGAAAAATTACCTAAAAAGTGATTGTAATTACCGTATATATTAAATCTATTCTTTCTATAACTAAGTGATAGATCTTGGTTATTTCTAAGGTATACACCATAGCTCAAACCTGAAGTGAAACCGGCACTAAAACCCTGCACCAGCGATTTCAATGTTTTTACATTGATGATGCCCGCGGTACCAGCAGCATCATAC
>DATJDT010000517.1:0-3042 GCA_035497275.1 Pedobacter sp. | reverse complement strand
GAATAGTTGACCTAAAAAGGCAAAAATGAAGAGGAAAATTCGTAGCCGCATACTACTTAATTAATGCATTCTTTTCTTTAGCAAATAATTCAAAGACTTTTTTATCGGTAAATGCTGGAAATAACTTATTCATCCATACTGCCAATTTTCCTTGACCCGTCATAATTAGCGTACGTTTGCGACCAATGATGCCATCACTAATACGGATAGCTACCTCTTCGGCACTCATCATTTTACCTTCCTCCATACTCGTTTCGCCATGCGCTGCTCCATCTTTTGCCAATGCTGCAACTCTAATGTTAGATGTGGTAAAGCCCGGACATGCTACCATTACATGCACTCCGGTTTTAAGAAGTTCTGTTCTTAAGGCTTCCATAAAACCATTCATCGCAAATTTGGATGAAGAATATCCTGTTCTACCAGGCAAGCCTCTATAGCCTGCAATAGATGATATCGCAACGATACTACCTTTGGTTTTCAAAATTTCTGGTAAGGCATATTTAGTACAATAAACAGTACCCCAAAAATTCACATCCATCAAATTTCTGATAACCGCTAAATCCAAATCGTTAAATAAAGCGCGCATCGAAAGCCCTGCATTATTAATTAAGACATCTATTGTACCAAAAGTTGTGATTGTTTGCTTAATCAAGTGCTCACAATCCTCTTCTTTGCTCACATCAGCTTGTACCGCAAGCGCCTTAATCGCATATTTTGCCTCTAAGTTAGCAGTGATTTCGCAAAGCGTTACATACTGTCGTGCACCCAAAACCAAATTCGCTCCTCGCTGTGCTAATTCTTCGGCCAATGCCTTACCAATACCTGATGAGGCACCAGTGATGATGACAACTTTATTCTTAAAATCCATTATTTATGTTCGAAGTACGTTTTACACTCTACTATTTTATCTGTGTTTATAATATCTACACCTAAATCAGCCAACTGTTTCCAGCAATCTTGCGTATCGGGCGCTCCCCAAAACCGCATTGGTTTATTTAACTGATGTGCTTGCTCAATTATTTTTTTTAACTTTATTTTATCCGCTATTGGAATTTCTCCAACCCCCTTCCATTTACTGTAAGTAGCGAAATTATCGCTAATCATCGTTATCCTCTTCAGATCAGTTTTGGCATAGTTTACATTTGGCAGGCCATCAAAATATACCCAACTAGGGAAAGTATGATATAATGAATCTACTGGTCTGCTGCCACTAATTACAATTTGAACAGCATTTTTATCCTTTCCCTTATCAAACAATTTACCATATTTTTCAACTTCCTTGCGTAAAACCGGATAAACAAGGCTCCAACTATCCTTAAAATCTATCATCAACCTAAAACCATAATTTGTCTTAACTCCTCTTTTTGCATCATCCTTTGTCCAATTAGCAATTGGATCAAGATACATTGCATTTATTGTTCTGGTTAAATCCTTGTCTTTTTTACTGTGAGCCACAATAAGTGAATCCCCAATCAAGAAAACATCCACCTCTATCTCATAAGCTTGATATGCATAGGCTTGCAATAAAGGTTTAGCATGTGTATAATCATTATGGGAATGAATTTTAATCTGCGCGAAACTATTTACCGCAATCATTAACCCTAAGGCCAATCCAGCTATTTTCTTCATATTTATTTCAAGATTGAATTTTCATACGGGACACGTGTAATAATCGATCGGCCTAAAGTAACTTCATCGGCATATTCTAATTCTCCTCCAAAGGCAATACCCCTCGCGATGGTGCTAATAGGCACTTGAAAATCTTTCAAACGTTTATGAAGATAAAAGAGCGTTGTATCGCCTTCCATTGTCGCACTCAAAGCTAAAATAATCTCCTTTACAGATCCTTTGGCAACTCTTTCTACTAAGTCATCAATAAATAAATCTGATGGACCTACCCCATCCATCGGTGAAATTAGTCCACCTAGCACATGATAAACTCCAAAAAATTGATTGGTGTTTTCTATGGCCATTACATCCCTTGTATCTTCTACTACACAAATCAACTCTTTATCTCTTTTTGGAGCGGCACAAATACTGCAAATGGGATGATCTGAAATATTATTACATACAGAGCAATGTTTAATTTCCTGTTTCAGTTTGATAAGTGTATTGCCAAAATGTGCTACCTCTTCTTGCTCTTTATTTAGCAAATGTAAAACCAATCTAAGTGCGGTCTTTTGTCCCACACCTGGCAACTTTGAGAATTCGTGTACTGCATCTTCAAGCAGTTTAGAAGAGAAATTCATTGAACAAACTTAAATAAAAAAGATGATTTCAATCTGTAAATTCTTACATTTAACTGCTAAATATAATTTATGAGTCCAGCTATACTTCTATCTTTTTTAATTGGCTATTTCGCCGTTTTAATCATCATTGCTTTTGCAACCTCGAAAAAATCATCTGATAACTCTACTTTTTTTCTAGCTAATCGTAATTCAAAATGGTATTTGGTTGCTTTTGGTATGATTGGAACTGCCTTGTCAGGCGTTACATTTATTTCTGTACCAGGCGAAGTTGGCGCGCCCGCCGGAAATCAGTTCCAATATTTTCAATTTGTATTAGGGAATGCCATTGGCTTCATTATTATTGCTACGGTGCTGTTGCCCCTATATTATCGGATGCGACTAACCTCAATTTATAGTTATATTGAGCAGAGGCTTGGACATGTTAGCTATAAAACAGCAGCGTCTATCTTTCTAATTAGCAGAACCATCGGATCGGCATTTAGGCTGTATTTAGTGGTAATTGTTTTACAGCGATTTATATTTGATTCTTATGGTGTTCCATTTTGGGCTACCGTACTTATTTCTTTAGGATTAATTTGGTCTTATACCTTTAAAGGTGGGTTAAAAACGATTATCATTACTGATACATTACAAACCTTTTTCCTAGTACTATCGGTATTTTTAACCATTTATTTTATCTGTAATAGTTTAGATTTAAGTATCGCACAAGCATTCGAAACAGTTAAAAACAGTGGCTATTCTAAAATATTCTTTTATGAAGATTTTTTAACTAATGGTTTTCATATCAGTAAAG
>DATJDT010000516.1:0-9107 GCA_035497275.1 Pedobacter sp. | reverse complement strand
ATGGGGCTAAAGTTATCAATATGAGCTTTGGAAAATCTTACTCTCCAGACAAATCGGTTGTAGATGAGGCCGTAAAATATGCTGTAAGCAAGGATGTATTATTGGTTCAAGCTGCGGGCAATGATAATGCAGATATCGATATAGCCCCTAATTTTCCATCAAGAAGATATCTAAGTGGAGAAGTTGCAAGCTCCTATATCACTGTAGGTGCATCTGGATTTGTAGATGATGAAACGCTAAAGGCTGAGTTTTCTAATTTTGGCAAAACTAATGTAGATGTTTTTGCTCCTGGCGTAAATATTAATTCAACTGTCCCAGAAAACAATTATAAATTGGAAAATGGTACAAGTATGGCTGCTCCAGTAGTTACTGGTTTAGCAGCACTTATTCGTTCTTATTATCCTAAATTAACTGCAGTTCAAGTAAAAGAAATCATCTTAAAATCTGTTGTGAAAGTTAATCATACAATAACCTATTTAAAAGACGGTAGCCCTGTTAGCGTGCCTTTTTCTGATATATGCGTAACTGGAGGGATTGTGAATGCTTACAATGCATTAAAGTTAGCAGCATCGTATAAATAATTAAATGAAAAATGCCTAATTTTAATTTCAGTTAAGATTAGGCATTTTTTCATGAAGTTCAGTATCGCTCGTTATACCATTTTTTTAATTCTTATTAGCTTTTCCAAAGGTTTTGCTACTGATGTAAAGCCACTGGCAAAAAATGGTGTTTTAGATCTTCGCAATCAATCAATTGATCAAGCGGTTGCACTTTCAGGAGAATGGAAATTTTACTGGAAAAAACTAATTATCCCTACCAATACTACCTCAGCTACAAACGTTCCATTTCCTGTAAAATGGAATGATTTAACGATAAATGGAAAGAAGTTGCCAGCATTTGGTTATGCTACTTACACGCTCCAATTGCTGCTGCCTAAAACTAAAGAAAGTTTGCGCATTGCGATGTCTGATGTTTACTGCTCCTATCAATTATTTTTAAACGGTAAGTTAGTTGCGGCAAATGGTAAAGTAGCCGATAATCCGAAAGATTTTAAACCACATTGGCAATATAGAGCTTTTGATATTCCTGTGGGAACCGACACCGCCAATTTAACCCTTCAGATTGCGAATTTTGTACATTCCAAAGGCGGAATAAAAGACCCTATCTTTATTGGCAAATCAAGCGATATTATCTTAAGCCGAAGTAGGGCAGGCGCGATAGACCTGCTGTTAACGGGTTGCTTGTTTATGGGTGGACTATTCTTTTTAGGCCTATATCTTTTAGGGAATAAAGATAAAGCAATCCTGCTTTTTTCGCTGTACTCAATCGTTTATTGCTATCGAATTATGGGGGTGAGCAACTACGTGCTGCATACCATATTGCCTGATTCAAATTGGTACTTTATGGTTCACCTAGAGTACATTAGTTTATTCGGGGCAATTGGACTGTTTGCTTTGTATACGCGTTACTTGTATCCGGAAGACATAAACAAGTTAATTATTAATGTTATTTCATCCCTTTGTCTGGTTTTTAGCTTAGCAACTTTGCTATTACCATCTTATTATTTTACCCAGTTAATAGATCCATTTTTAGTAGTCACTGTTTTTTGTATCGTGTATGCACTTTATATTTATGGTGTTGCGTTCCGAAGAAAAAGACCAGGTTCTGTATATGCCCTAGCTAGCTCGGTGGCTTTAATGTTTACTTTTGGATTAACTCTTTTAAACTATTGGGGAATTGTTCCGGTGTTACAATTACTAAGTTTTAGTGGCTATGTGAGTTTCTTCTTTTTGCAATCCTTGATTTTATCCCATAGAGTTTCCTTTCAATTAAAAAAAGCAAAGGTACAAGCAGAACAAGGCCTCTTGGCAAAAAGTGAATTTTTAAGTACCATGAGCCATGAAATTCGAACGCCTCTTAACTCCGTAATTGGTTTGAGCCATCTTTTATTAAAGAATAATCCGAGAAAGGATCAAGCGGAACATTTAGATATTATGTTGTTTTCTGCGAATAATCTATTGGGAATTGTAAATGATATACTAGATTACAATAAGCTTGAGGCTGGGAAAATAGCGCTTGACTATACTGAAATGGATATAGTGGCCATTACCAGAAATATTGTTGCAGGTTTACAAAGTAATGCACAAGAGAAGAATATTGAATTGAGGTTAACAGTTGACCCCACCTTAAAAAATAAGGTTATAGGCGATCCGACTAGGATATTTCAAGTGGTCACCAATTTAACACATAATGCGATTAAATTTACTAACGCAGGCTATGTTGAAGTAAGCTTGTTAGTAGTGCACCAAACAGAACGAGATGTTTCTGTTAAGATAGCGGTAAAGGATACGGGGATTGGGATATCAACCGAGAAACAGTCTATCATATTTGAACGGTTTACACAAGCCGATTCTTCTACTTCCAGAAGTTTTGGTGGAACAGGATTAGGCTTGGCCATATCAAAAAGAATTTTAGATTTACAAGGATCTTCTTTAAATGTATCAAGTGAAGAGGGAAAAGGATCTACGTTTTATTTTGTTCAAAGTTTTAGAAAAACAACTAACAAATTAGAGTCTGCAAATATTTCGAGCAACTTATCAAAAGAAGAAGAGAAGCCGTTTAAGGGAATTTCGATCTTATTGGTAGAAGATAATATGATCAATATATTGGTAGCCCGTAGTTTTTTGGAAAATTGGGGAGCCGAAGTTGATGTTGCCAATGATGGATTGGTAGCTTTGGGCAAACTAGATTTAAAGCGCCATCAAATAATTTTAATGGATTTGAATATGCCTGTAATGGACGGTTATGAAGCTTCGAAGAAGATCAGAGAGCTTGATGCAAAGATACCCATCATTGCATTAACGGCAAACCTTAAAAAAGATATAGAAGCGAGAATTATCGAATTATCGATCAACGATGTAATCGTAAAACCATTTTTGCCAGATGAGCTTTATCAAAAAGTGAAGAAATATGCTATCGATTTTTATAAAATAGCCTGATATATTTCTGCAAAAAGCAAACCACTGCCTCCACCATAGTGCGTAATAACAGGAAGGTTTGGATATAATTTGAGCAATTTTTCTCTGAACAATTTTTCTTGATCAATACCAGCACACAACAGCACCATTTTAAAATTGGTGCTGTGTAGTTTCTCCAATGCATCATCATTGGAGAAGGCAATGGTGGCCTTCCAAATACCTTCTCTATTAATTAGCCTTTCGATGGTTTCCATAATGGGCGGGTTGGACCCAATGATTAAAATTTGGATTAAAGACATATGATATTAAAATTCCATTGGTACTTCCATTACTAAAAATTCTGCGTCTCCCACTGCCTTTATATCAAATGCATCTGTTTCCCAAATACCGAAGCCATCACGGGTTTCTAGCAGCTGTCCATTTACTTCAATTTGGCCCTTAAGGACAAAGATATATACCCCATTCCCAGGCTGATGAAGCTGATAAGTTCGACTATTTTCTGCGTCAAAATAGGCAAGGTTAAACCATGCGTTTTGATAAATCCAAACACCTGCATCATCTTTGTCTGGTGATAATATTTGAATAAATTCATTTTTCTTATGCTGATTTTCTAGTAAAATCTGATCGTATCTTGGCGTTACATTTCTCTGATTTGGGAATAACCAGATTTGCAAAAATTTGGCAGGGTTATCTTTATCTGAATTGTATTCTGAGTGGAAAATTCCAGTGCCTGCACTCATTACCTGAATTTCACCAGCTTTAATGGTCGCTACATTTCCCATGCTATCTTTATGTTGTAGCTCACCTTCTAATGGAATTGAAATAATTTCCATGTTATCGTGTGGGTGTTCACCAAAGCCCATACCGCCAGTTACGATGTCGTCATTTAGCACCCTTAATGCGCCAAAATTAATTCTGTCAGGATTATAATATCCAGCGAAGCTGAAACTCTGATAACTTTTTAACCAGCCATGATCTGCCACCCCTCGGGTGTTGGCTTTATGCAATACTGTTTGTGCCATTTGTTAATAATTTTATGATACAAATTTAGCTTACGAGCAAATGTTGTGCATTGATGTAAGATAAGTAATTTTTATCTCTTAACTTAGTGAAATGGTAAATAGAGCAACCTACCAAGCTGCAAAATTGGTAGCATCCAAAGTAGAAGCGCATTTCGCAAAGCATTTAGCTGAGGCTAACGCCAAGGGCGAAATAGACCTAGCTCCTCAGCCACCGGCAAGGGTGATCGAGGCTATTTTAGATGCAGCTTTTTGGTCGAGTTTGCGAAAGGAAGAAGGTCATTCCCCGAAAATATCTATTGCTTTCTTACCACCAGAACAAGCTGGAAAACCATTAATGTTTAATCAGACGTTAAAATTAAATCCTACTATTTTAACAAAATTAGCTCCAGGTGTTGAACGCGGGGGGATACATATTGGCGTATGGCACGATGGTTATAATCTTCATATCTGGGGCACAACATTAAGCATACCTAATTATTGTTTTGTGGTTGATGTATCGGAGCCAGGCTTATTGGTAATTAAGCACCGTAGGATTTACGGCTTTGGAAAATATACAAATGTAGCCGTTTTAAAAGGAGATCAGATTAAAATCGTGGAGGAAAAGAGTGCTGGAAATCCAGATTGCCCACCCATGCTTTTGTCGCTACTCGATTTAACAGCTCATTCTTACTGGAATGATTCGGCAAATATTTTGATCCAATTAGCGGTTTCCATGCGGGCACATGGAAGAGGCGGGGCTGTGTTGGTTGTTCCACATCAGTCTAAAACATGGAAGCAGTCCATTATTCAACCGATCAGTTATGCCTTAGAACCTTCGTATAAGGGTTTGGCAGATTTAGTTAATAAAGATAGGCCCGATGCAAGTGAGATTTTTTGGCAAAGTGCATTGAAGCGGGAAGTTGATCATTTAGCTGGCTTAACGGCAATTGATGGCGCTACGATACTTACAGATCAATATGAACTATTGGCTTTTGGCGCAAAAACAGGTAGGGCAAATAGCAGCGGGCACATTCAGGAAATATCATTCTCAGAGCCAATAATGGGCGGAGATGCCATTGTTGTACACCCCGCGAAAACAGGCGGAACAAGACACCTTTCTGCTGCCCAGTTTGTGTTTGACCAGCGAGATGCCCATGCCTTGGTTGCCTCGCAAGATGGCCATTTTACAATTTATAACTGGTCTCCAACCTTACAAATGGTGCAAGCCCACCGGATTGATACGTTGTTGTTGTAGATTAAGAGAAATATAAGATGATGATTAATTCAATTTTACCAACAAAACTAAAGGTATTTTTATTATCGTTTTTGTTTTTTTGTTTACTCTCCAGCGTAATAAACTATATTATAGATGTTATTCTAACTTATGAACAGGCTATGGAATACAAAAATATGGTTTTTGTATATTTTTTAATGAGCCTATATAGCTTTTATATAATATTTCCAGCAATAATTTTATACTATTTTATGGCGAAATCAAGTCAAAGCCTAGTAGTGAAGATATTGATAGCTCTTATAATAGGATACGGACTAACAATTTTTCCATTTGCTTTCGATTGGAGTTTATATATTGGAAAATATAGAATTTACAAGCAGATATTTGTATACTGTTTTTCTGGAGTCTCGATAGCACTACTTTATGAGTGCTATTTTAAAAAGTGGGGAAATAAAGTACATAGTACTTAAAGATTAAGAGAAAAGCAAAGCAGCAGCTATAGTAATTCCCAGTAGTAAGGCCATTACGATACGATCGGCTATGATTCGATCACTTTTTTTAGCTTTAGTGGGTTTTTTTATTTCCCTTTGTCTGACATAGGGAAATAAAACGCTTTGAACTTTGATAATCATAGGTAGATGATTTTGTATAAATTTTATATCAAAACTTAAGCCAATGATTTACAGGTATTTGAAAATATTGAAAATACCCTATTAATACATCTTTTAGGAGTGGAATAATTACCTAGAAAGGTTTTTCTCCTCAAATTAACTAAGCCTTAGTGACTAGATTTTTGCACATCTTTTTTTTACTGTTGGTTAATGTGTACATCCCGAAATTTCGAATTCGCACTCGTGAATTAAATAAATTCTAATCCCTTAATTCCTTAAAAACATACCCATAGTTTAATCTTTCTGCTCTAAGGTTAAAATTATTATCATTGATAATCAGTAAGTTATGATATTTATTGATATTATTATAGTACTATGTATTGCATAATACTATATGAAACATATATCTTTGTATTATGATAGCAGAAAATACGCAAACACAAATGCGAAAAGGCATACTTGAATATTGTGTGCTTTTAATTATATCTCGGGGTGAAATTTACGCCTCAGATATTATCGCGGAATTAAAGCAGGCAAAACTGCTTGTAGTAGAAGGAACATTATATCCTTTGCTTACCCGTTTAAAGAACAATGGGTTGTTGAGTTACAATTGGGTAGAATCTACCTCTGGTCCTCCCCGTAAGTATTATGTGCTTACAGCTGAAGGGTTACAGATATTGAAGCAATTAGACGGTACCTGGGAAGAATTGGCGTATGCCATTACCACTTCTCAAAATGGTGTATCAAAATCATCAACTCCTCAAAATTAATTTAACAAGCCATGAAGAAAACAATAATTATAAATATAGGAAACTCCATAGTTCACATTGAAGAAGATGGATATGAGATACTAACAGCTTATTTGAATGAAATTAAGCAGCACTTTGCAAAAACTGCAGATGATTTTGAAATCGTAACTGACATTGAAAACAGAATTGCCGAAATGTTTGCAGAGATCCTTCAAGCAGGACAAGTTAAGGTAATTACTTTGGTTGATGTGGAAAGTGTAATTACACAAATGGGTCGTGTGCAAGATTTCCAGACTGACGAAGATGAGCCAGTTGCATCAAATTTTGCAAACTATACTGGCGATAAAAAATTATATCGTGATACGGATGATGCAATGCTTGCGGGAGTTTGCTCAGGACTCGGACATTATCTGAATATTGAAGCTCGTTGGATTAGGATAATTGCGCTTTGCTGTGTATTCTTAGGAGGTGCAGGTATTTTAGCATACTTAATCTTATGGATTGCAATCCCAAGAGCGATTACTCGATCTGAAAGAATGGAAATGAAAGGCGAGTCGACAAATTTGTATGGCTACAAAAGGAACTTTGAGGAAGAACTGGCCGCCTTTAAAGAAAACATGCAGTCAAATCCGATGGTTAAGCGTTCAGGTAATTTTATTACTGAAATTGTGAGTGCAATTGGCAGGGGTGCCAATGCATTGGGAAGAGCACTTTCTAAAACAATTGCAGGGATTATCATTGTAATGGGTTCTGCTTTTTTAATAAGCCTTGTAGTATGTTTAGCTGCATTTTTAGGATTTTGGGATACAGAAACTTATAATTATTTCCCACTCTCGATTGTCAACGAAGGTTATCGTTCTACCATTGCATTTGCTGCGTTTACTGTCTTATTTGTTCCAGTGTTAGCTTTGGTATTATTTTCAATCCGGGTTGCGTTTAATAAAACAGCTATTAATAAGACTTTATCGTTCGGCTTGTTGATTATTTGGTTAGCAGGAGTTTCGGTAAGTGTTTATTACGCTGCTAAAATATCTTCGGAGTTTAAAGAGCATGCAGAATTGGTACAAACTACACCGATTTTACCTTTTAGTACTTATATACTTGATGCTGATCAAAGCATGGTACTAAATAGAGAAGACAGTATAAATTATCAACTTGATAAAGGAGGTTTTCAGAACCGTACTATTGTTGATGATTCGGATGATCATCCTTTTAGGGTGCCAAGGAATGTTCATATTAGCATCGAGAAAAGCGAAACTTCAAAGCCGTTGCTTATTCAGAATTACGAAGCGCAAGGCAAAACATTTAATATTGCTTTACAAAATGCAAAAAATATAAACTATAGCTTTACTCAAAAAGATAGCACGTTAACTTTTAGTCCAAGGATTTTATTAAAAGACAATGCGAATTGGCGAAACCAAGAGGTTCATTTAACATTAAAAGTTCCTGTGGGTACACGATTAATGTTAAACGATAATGTTTACAGTTACCTAAATTTCTACCATTACAATTGCGGAGCAGATGAATACCAAAAAGGAGTTTACAAGGAATGGGTAATGACCGAAGATGGCATTAAGTGTAAAGCAGAGTTAAATAAACCAGTAGAAGGCCAATAAGCTAGCATTTACCTATAGAAGAATAAAACCATGAAAAAATTTCTAGTACTAAGTGCATGCCTTTTGGCGTGTGGGACTTCTTTTGCCCAAAATACGGGTAAAGTTGATACGACAAAATTAAAGGTCAACAAGTTGAAAGAAGTAACGGTTCAGGCAAAGAAACCATTTGTTGAATATCGTGCTGATAAGACTGTTATCAATGTAGAAAATAGTATTGTTGCCTCGGGAAGCACGGCATTAGAGGTTTTAGAAAAAGCACCGGGAGTAACAATTGATAGACAAAATGAGCAGATTAAGCTTAACAATAAGTCGGGCATTACAGTGCAGATCGATGGAAAAACAAATGTTTTATCGGGTGCTGATATTACTACGTTGTTGAGCAATATGACTAGTGATCAAATTGCTTCTATTGAATTAATTACCAATCCATCTTCAAAATACGATGCATCGGGAAATGCTGGCATCATTAATATCAAATTAAAACGTAATAAGTCGTTTGGAACGAATGGCAATTTATCATTAAATACTGGACAGGGTTTAATGCCTAATGCTCCGAGCGATTTATATCGTGCAGGTTTAATGTTGAGTTTAAATCATCGGGTTAACAAGTGGAATGTTTACGGTACGACTGCTTTTAATAGAAAAGTAAATTTTAATAACATAAACGTATTGCGAAATACTTTTACTAGTAACTTGACAAGTGCATTTAACCAAAATTTTGATCGCGTTGGTGAGGGCTTTGCCTATATGGGAAAAATTGGTGCAGATTATTATGTCTCTGACAAAACTGTTTTTGGGGTGATGATTGATGGAAATGCTATTTACACAGACCTTAATAATACAAGTCAGACATTTATCAATGAAACTCGGCCTAATGCAGTTAGCAACAATATTGTAAATCAGCAAGCTTATTCCGAG
>DATJDT010000515.1:0-2459 GCA_035497275.1 Pedobacter sp. | reverse complement strand
TATCTGCTTTGCATAAAGTATTGGAGGTTGTGGCCAGGAATTAACTCATGGAAAACTACAGCTCTCGAAAAATGTCGGTTATTACCTCTTAAGGTCATCATTTTAGCCTCTTCGCTCATATCTTCAGTGGGGTAGGCAATAAGCACCGATTCGCCCCCCAGAAAGAAAGGAGCATATAATTGTTCTTGCGGCGTAAGCATTCGCATTCGCCAACCTTCTTTTGCCATTTCAGGTACGTCAAGCAATTTATTTTGCTCCACAAAGTTGATCGCTTCATTGGCTAATTCGTATACAAATTCTGGTTGTTTACCCAAAGCCGGGTAGTCAGTTTTAACTTTTTCCAATGCCTTTTTCCAATCGTTGCCAAATCCCATTGCTGCACTTGCCTTTAGCATTTCTGCATCACACCAAGCAAACTCTCTCCTAGCAATCGCTTCAATTTGCTCGGGTGTATAGGCAATCATTTCATCATTCAATAGGCTCAAAAAGGCTGTTCTCCCAATTGGGTTGCCTAAAATGCCACTTCCATCATCTTTTGCGATAGAAAGTTTGGCCATTTTACCTAATCCATCAGCATAGTCTTTTAAAGCTCTAGCCGCGTCTTGATAACTAGTTTTAGTTGCCTTGGTAAATTGAGGGTCGTAACCATCATAAAACTTGTAGGATTCATTAAAAACAGTGAGGTATTGATTTACAGTTTGCTCTGCCCAATTTGCTTGAATTGGATTTAGGGCTAGCTGTTTACTGTTAACTGATTTGCTGATCGTATTGATGTCTGTTTTTAGTTTTTCAAAAGCAGTATTTAGCACTGCGCCATTTTGTTGGGTGCCTATTCTTCTTTTTTGCTCAAAATCTATAATTGTTTGGGCAAAGGGGATTGTAAAATTGGTATTTTTAAACTCGGTGTAGCTATCTTGTAGATTTTTAGCATCTACATTGATATCGCGTTTAAGCAAAATATAATCTACTCGCTCGTTTACACTTAGTTTTTCAAATGGCAATGCTTTTAACTTCGCAATCCACTCGCTATAAAAACGTTGCATCCGTTGAAAATATTCTTCAGAACGCTTTAAAGTATACTTTCTATTTAGCATGTTTTCATCAGCCTGGTATTGGTTAATGAAGGGACTTAAGGCGCTTGCTTCGGTTGGGGGAAGGCTTGATGTTTTATTTTGAGCAGTTGCTAATTGACAAATTAATGTAAGGACTAAGAGAGCGAATATAGGCTTGCGCATAGTTATAAAAGATTAAAAAGTTAAGATACAAATTATCTTCTAACAACATAAGATACGTTAGTTACTTCACTGAAACGTTACGCTTGATTATTCGTTTTATTTCTAAGTTTAAGATTTCAAAGTAAATTCAGATGAAACGAATATTATTAGCAGTTGCTTTCTTATTAACCACTTATCAACTATCAGCACAAACAAAAAAGGAAAATACAGGGTGGTTATTCTTATTGAACAGTACTAAATTTAGCCAAAAATGGGGGATGCATCTTGATGTGCAAGTGCGCTCAAACGACAATTGGGATGGTACAAAAAATATATTATTTCGGCCAGGTATCACTTATTTTATTAATGATAAGCAGAATGTAACAGCAGGATACTTAATGGCATCTACTGATCTCGGTACAAATACTTTAGTTGAACATCGTATTTGGGAACAGTATATCTTTAACCATAAAATTCAACACATTTTTGTAGCGCATCGCTTAAGACTGGAGCAAAGGTTTTTAGATCAGATAGGTGAGAATTTTACGCAGCGCTTACGCTATTTTATTAGAATGGTTAAACCCCTCCATCACGTGCCAACAGGTTTTACAAAAGGACCTTTTGTAGCGCTACAAAATGAAATGTTTTTTAACATCCAAAATAAGGGTCTTATTAATAATAGTCTTTTTGATCAGAATAGATTGTATTTAGCAGCTGGTTATCGCTTTTCAAAAAAAGTAGATTTAGAACTTGGTTATCTTAACCAGGCAGTGCATGGTAGGAACAACAACACAGTTAACAATGTAGCTCAGTTGGCCCTATACACAAGGTTTTGATTTTTTGTAAAACTAAATTTGGATAGCTGGGAGATTTTGTTATTTTAACTTTGTCAAAGTGTGGGCACTTTGACAAAGTCCCGGATGTGCGATTGACCATTAATGCGGCAATCTTTCTTTTAAATACCCATATACCCAAGTGCCAGCAAGAGCACTTATAAAAGTAACAAGCACAACAAGAAATCCGCTGCCTATTTGTGCAAATAGGGGACCCGGACAAGCGCCTGTAATTGCCCAACCAATCCCAAAGATAAGGCCGCCATAAATTTGACCTTTATGAAACTTTTTATCTTCAATTTCAATAGGTTCGCCATTTAATGCTTTTACTTTAAATCGTTTGATTAACCAAATGGAGATGATGCCAACGAATATAGCGGTTCCGATAACGCCAAACATAAAGAAAGATTGT
>DATJDT010000514.1:0-6489 GCA_035497275.1 Pedobacter sp. | reverse complement strand
TTGGTGGGTTAGCACCGAGCAAGCAAGTTTGCTTACTATTGGCAGGATGTATGGATCTGGTGATTTTACACTTCCTATTACCATAAAGGCGAATACAAGCGGTGTATCCAGAGTAATCAGTTTAAAAGTAAATCCTACCTTTAACCTTCCGGCAGTTACTTTTAATATTAACCAAGAAAAATAAATCCTCCGGCGGTGTAATAGCCGCCTGAAAATACACTTTACTAAGATGAAAAAACTTTTTATAGCCTTCTTATTACTTTGCAGTCAGGTAAGCTATGCGCAGCAAAAACCGAACATCATAATTATTGTTTCCGACGACCATGCCTTTCAAGCCATTGGTGCCTACGGGAGTAAGCTCATGAAAACTCCAGCTATTGATAGAATTGCGAAAGAAGGTGTTCGTTTTGATAAAGCTTACGTTACAAATTCGATTTGCGGACCAAGTCGCGCTGTTATTTTAACTGGAAAATATAGCCATAAAAATGGGTTTAAAGATAATGAACATTCTCGTTTTGATGGTAGCCAAGATTCTTTTATCAAACAGTTGAGAAATGGCGGTTATCAAACCTCTTGGATTGGGAAATGGCATTTGGAAAGTACTCCACAAGGTTTTGATCATTGGCAAGTGCTTCCAAATCAAGGACAATATTATAACCCCGACTTCTTGATGCAAGATGGTAGTAAAAAGACTTATGAAGGTTATGTAAGTAATGTTGTAGAAGATGTTGCCGAAGAATGGCTTGATAAACGAGATAAGTCCAAACCTTTTTGTTTGGTAATCGGGCATAAAGCTACCCATCGTGTGTGGCTGCCCGATACAACTGATATGGGTAAGTTCGATAACGTTACTTTTCCATTGCCTGCTACTTTTTACGATGATTATAAAACACGTGAAGCGGCAAAAGTTCAGGACATGAGTATTGCCAAAACAATGATCATGGGTTATGATCTAAAAATGTTCCCAACTGTAGCAGCGGCTGATAGAGAAGGGTCTGTAAATCGTATGAACGCTGCGCAGCGAGCTAAGTTTAACGCTTATTATCAACCTATTCAAGCTGATTTGGAAGCGAGAAAACTAAGTGGTAAGGAATTGGTTGAGTGGAAATATCAACATTATATGCGTGATTATTTAAGTACTGCTGTTTCTTTAGACCGAAATATTGGTAGAACTTTAGCTTATTTGGATAAAAATGGATTAACCAAAAATACTATTGTGATCTATATGTCCGATCAAGGTTTCTATCTGGGCGAACATGGTTGGTTTGATAAAAGATTTATTTACGAAGAATCTTTTCGCACCCCCATGGTTATGCGGTATCCAGGGGTAATTAAACCAGGTAGCGTGTCTAATGATTTTGTGATGAATTTGGATATTGCACCAACTATGTTAGCAGCGGCGGGAATTGCAATTCCAAAAGATGTACAAGGAAAATCTATGCTTCCACAATTAACAGGGAAGAAAACTGAAGGTCGAAAGGTGATGTTTTACCATTACTATGAGAATGGAGAACATTCAGTATCTCCGCATTTTGGCATTAGAACCATTAGGTATAAATTGATTCGCTTCTATAAACGCGTAAATAGCTGGGAACTTTTTGATTTGCAAAAAGATCCGCGAGAGCTTACTAATCTATATGGTAAAAAGGGATATGAAAAGATTACCGATCAATTGAGAAAACAATTAGTTGAACAGATTGAGAAGTATGAAGACGATGACGCGAAGGATATTTTAACGAAAGGCGAATAAGCTTTCTTATCAAGGCCGATAATTAGTATCGGCCTTTTTAATTTTTCAAGACAGGGTCGTTTGGGGCCTTATCATATTGTTCAATGCAACTGTCTAGTGGCAATCCCTGTTGATGGATGCACTCACAAAACTGTGCGCCTGCTTGGGTTCTATTGGTGCCTACAAATTGGGAGTTGCAATCCTTCGAACTGTTCCTTGGTACAATCTTGAAGCCGTAATTGATGAACATTACAATGGCAATTATACTTGCAGCTACGCCGAGAAAGAATTTTACTGGAAAAGATTTGTCGAGATTGGTTGGAGTGACTACCGTTTCGGGAGCAGCAGGATGTTTTAAAGGAAGAATGTATTTAACCTTGTCGTAGTTCCAGCAAATTAAATAAAAACAGGCCAATACCATTAGGGGAGAGGTAAGCATCGAACCTTCGAAGCGTACAGCATAAGAAAGTATGCAAATATTTAGGATAATGGGAAAATAGAGTAGCGCACCCAATACTACAGTTCTCGGAATTAACAATAGAATGGCTGCGATAACCTGTATGATCCCAATAAATGTATAATAGTACCCTGTATGGTACAAGGCTTGAAGATATTGCCCCATGGGGTGGTTCACAGATAAGCCGCTAGCGAATCGTTCGCCCATTAATTTCACAATACCGGCGGTAATAAATCCCCATGCCAAGAAAATTCGCAGTATAAGCGCAAAATAACGGTGCCAACGATTGGCTTTAACATTTAAATGTATTTGATCGAGTTTAGAAGAGAGGCTCATAAAGTGCTTTGAGATACAAAGTAAAACTTTATTATTGGATAATGCAAATGGTAGTAAGCTAATTTATCGAGTGTTCCTTACCCAAACAAGGAATACTTATTAAAAAAAATATAAAGTTTATTTTTTGTTTTAATTTTTTTTAATAAGTTTGGTAAACTAACCAAAAATAATGTCTGTAATTCAAGGGAAAGGACAGCTGCTTAAGTCGGCAATTGTCAAGCATTTATATTACAAAAAGGCGCTATCGCTTACTGATTTGAGCAAGCTCACTCATAAGAGTGTGCCGTTAGTTACTACGATGGTTAACCAGCTCGTTTTAAGTCAAATTATCATAGAGCAAGGTTTAGCGCCCTCTACAGGAGGTAGGAGAGCGGTAAAATATCTATTAAATCCAAACTTGGAGCTATATGTTATTGCTGTAGCAACAGATCAATTGATTACTAGTTTTACCATTTATAATCTTTCGAATCAAAAAGTAACAGAAACAAAATACCTTGATTTTGATTTAAATGACTCGGCTAATACCACAGAAAAATTTGCAGATTTTATCTCCGCTAGCATTTCACAATCAGGCATTGACCCGGCACATATTTTAGGGATAGGTATTGGTGTACCGGGATTTGTTAATTCAAAAACTGGTGAAAGCAACTCTTACTTTCCAGTTAAGCAGGGGCAAACGTTGCAATCGTTTGTAGGTGAAAAAACAAAGCTGCCGGTTTACGTAGAAAACGATTCTAGTTTAATCGCACTTGCTGAGCTCTACTTCGGCGAGGCAAAGGGGCTCAAAGACTTTTTGGTGGTTAACATCGGCTGGGGAACAGGTTTAGGGATGGTAATTAACGGACAATTATACCGTGGAAGTAATGGTTATGCAGGGGAGTTCAGTCATGTGCCTTTATCAGAATCAAATAGTTTATGCTCTTGCGGAAAGCGCGGTTGTTTAGAAGTAGAAACATCGCTTTTAGTAATGACTAGAAAAGCGCAGGAAGAAATTGAAGGAGGCGCAGAGTCGATCATGAAGGAATTTTTAAAGGAAGATTCGATGCATCCTACTGATTGCTTTTTAAAGGCAGTTGTAAAACAGGATCCTTTAGCAATTTCAGTCTTATCAAAAGCCGCCTTCCAATTAGGTAAAGGGCTTGCAACATTGATCCATATTTTAAATCCCAATTGTATCATCTTAAGTGGGCGGGGCGCAAAAGCAGGTAAAATGCTTTTTCCGGCCATACAGCAAGCAATTAATGAGTTTTGTATCCCTAAAATTGCTGAGCAAACAACCATCAAATTATCGAGCGTTGGAAGTGATGCCGGATTATTGGCAGCAGCTAGCTTGGTCGTAGAAAATAGTCAGTTCGAATAAATCAAATAATCAAATATCAAGTATGCAAAAATTTTTACTTAAACCAAATCAATTAACCAAAAACTAAAACTAAACGCAATGAAAGGAAACAAACAATTCTTAATGGTATTGTTAGTGCTGTTGTTAAGCAACATGATGTTGTTTGCACAGACAAAACGTACTATTAGTGGTGTCGTCAAAGACGACAGTGGAAGCCCGGTTCCCTCGGCTACCGTATCCATCAAAGGAACAACACAATCGGTTATTACCGATGAAAAGGGAAGATATTCAATTTCTGTAAGCAAAGATGATGCTGTTTTGGTATTCACTTCTTTAGGCTTTAATTCAAAGACTTTAGATACCAAAAATGGAACTTCTTTTGATGTTACCATTACTCAATCTGCCACAGACATGAACGAGGTGGTTGTAACAGCATTAGGTGTAAAAAGAGAAAAGAAATCACTTGGATATGCTCAACAAACAGTTAAAGCTGATGAAATTACCAAGTCGGCGCCAGTTGATTTAGCGCAGGGCTTAGTGGGTAAAGTAGCGGGGCTTAATATTTCAACAAGCAATGGTTTAACGAATGGTTCTTCACGTATGGTTATACGCGGAAATAACAGTTTGTTTGGTAATAACCAACCATTAATTGTTGTTGATGGTGCTATTTTAGATAATAAGTCTTTACCGCAATCTAATACAGAAAGCAGCCTAGGTGGCTACCAAGATTGGGGAAACTACATGAGTTATTTAAATATGGATAATGTTGAAAACATTTCTGTTTTAAAAGGTCCAAATGCTGCTGCATTATATGGTGCTAAAGGGGCAAATGGAGTAATACTTATTGTTACCAAAAAAGGTGGCGTACAAAAAGGATTAGGGATTGAATACAGTACTTCCAATACATTTACCAATGCTACTAGGTTTATGGATGTACAGAACGAATATGGAGGCGGTAATAGCGTAGCTTTATCTACTGCAAACCCTAAGCTACCTAAAACATCAAATGGTGAATATTATTTACCAGTTCTATACGGTGGAAGTCCATATGGAACCGGTGGTTCTGGTTTCGGAGGCTATCATGGCACTATGCCAGGTGGTGCAATGACATGGGATCAGTTTAGTTGGTTTGGGGCAGGTGCTTCATGGGGACCAAAATTAGATGGTACGATGACACGTTGGTGGGATGGTCAAATGAGATCATACTCTCCACAACCAAATAATAGAGAATATATGTTTCAGCAAGGAACAGATTCGAGACATAATCTTTCTTTTTCGAGTGCTAATGATTTTGGGAGTATCCGTCTTTCTGCATCATTTGGTAAAGGAGATCAGCCGGTACCTAATGCCAGCAGCAAGAATACAAACTTCTCTTTGGGTTCGAATGTAAAGATTTCTAAAATGCTGAATGCAGAAATTTCTGCCGCTTACAATCAAAGCTATCGTTTAAATGCTCCAGAGATCGGTACAAATAGTTCTTGGACAAAATTCTTGGTTTATGGAATGTCGAGAGAGTACAGACCTTTAGAAAAGGATTTGTATAAAGAAGCAGATGGCTCGAAACATAGCTTTGGCGGAGCCTATCCGTATGCAGAATATAGCAGTGATTTATTCTGGAATGTGTATGAGCACAACCAAAAGTTGTACAGAGATGAGTTTTTAACTACTTTAAAATTAAATGCAGAAATAACACCATGGTTAAATGCATTTATAAGAACGTCTGGTAATCTTTTATCGAGTCGTTTCGAATCAAAAAATACGACAACTAATCCTGATCGTGTAACTGGTGGTTCTTTTAGTAAAACGGTAAGTAAAGACAAGATATTTAATACGGATATCATGGTTACCGCGCATAAAAACGATTTGTTTGCGAAAGGCTTTAATGCAAGTGTGTCTGGAATGTATAATACTTATAGTAACAATTCAACTGGGGTAAGTGGTGCAAACACGGGAAAATTTGCGGTGCCAAATGTATATTCACTTGCCAACTTTGTTGATAGAAATAATACTTCTTTTAGCGAAACTCGTTACGACGTTCAATCAAACTCTCTTTTGGGAATGTTAAACCTTAGTTTTAGGGATTATCTATTTGTTGATATTACTGGACGTAATGATATTAACTCTACTTTGCCTAAAGAGAACAATTCTTATTTTTATCCTTCAGCAAATGCAGCTTTTGTATTTACAGAAGCATTTGATATGAGCGGTATCCAAAAAGTACTTTCTTATGGAAAATTAAGATTGGCTTATGGTAAAAGTGCGAATGCAACAGATCCATACCAATTAGATGCGACTTATAATGTAGGTAATTTTGGCGGACAACCTACTAACGCATTGCCATCAAATATTCCTCCTTATAACTTGAGATTTCAAACATCTACTTCTAAAGAGATTGGTTTAAACCTGGGCTTTTTAAATGATAGAATTAACCTTGATTTTACTTACTATAACATTCTTTCAGAAAATCAAATCTTAAGTGCAGCTTTACCTGCTTCATCGGGAGCAAGCCAAATCACCTTTAACTCTGGTAAATTAAGAAACAAGGGTATTGAATTGATTGTGAGCGCAAGTCCGATAAGAACTAAAGATTTTTCTTGGAACGCTTCCTTAAACTTTGCTAAAAACGAC
>DATJDT010000513.1:0-3752 GCA_035497275.1 Pedobacter sp. | reverse complement strand
GTAGGTTGTATCTCCTTTTAAAGATACTGTGAAACCTTTAACAAAATTCTGTTGAGCAAAAGCTACGGCTGAAAAAAATAAAAATAAAGCACATAAAAATGCTTTGAGTATCTTGGCGTTCATAAATGGCTGATTAGGTTAATCCTGGGATATTAAAAAAAATTGGTTAACTGTAATGAACAATTAACCAATTTTACAATTTATACGATTAACCTTTATAGGTGTATAACTTCTCCGTATGCATCGGCTGCTGCCTCCATAATGGCTTCGCTCATGGTTGGGTGTGGGTGTACAGCTTTGATCATTTCATGGCCTGTAGTTTCCAATTTACGCGCAACTACAATTTCGGCGATCATTTCTGTAACATTTGCACCAATCATGTGGGCACCTAATAATTCTCCGTATTTGGCATCGAAAATTAATTTTACAAAACCATCTTTTGCGCCAGCGGCACTTGCCTTACCTGATGCAGAGAATGGGAACTTGCCTATTTTTAATTCGTAACCAGCTGCTTTCGCTGCTTTTTCGGTATATCCTACAGAGGCAATTTCTGGCGAGCAATAAGTACAGCCTGGGATGTTATTGTAATCTAAAGGTTCAGCATGCTGACCAGCGATTTTCTCTACACAGATAATTCCTTCAGCAGAAGCTACGTGTGCCAATGCTTGTCCGCCAACAATATCACCAATAGCATAATATCCTTTTACAGAGGTATTGTAAAATTCGTCAACTATTACTTTTCCTTTTTCGGTTTTAATACCAGTTTCTTCTAATCCGATATTTTCGATGTTGGCAACAACACCAGCTGCAGATAGTACAATATCGCACTCAATAGTTTGCATGCCAGCTGCTGTTTTTACTTGCACTTTGCAACCTGTGCCACTGGTATCAACCGACTCTACGCTTGAAGAAGTCATGATATCAATACCTGTTTTCTTTAGGCTGCGTAACAATTGTTTAGAGATATCTTCGTCCTCAACAGGTACGATCTGATCCATAAATTCAACTATTGTTACTTTGGTGCCCATGGTTGCATAGAAATAAGCAAACTCAACACCAATAGCACCAGAACCAACAATTACCATCGTTTTTGGTAACTCAGGTAAAACCATTGCTTGGCGATAGCCAATTACCTTTTTGCCATCTTGTTTTAGGTTTGGTAGCTCTCTTGAACGACCGCCTGTTGCGATTACAATGTTTTTAGCTGTTAATTCCTTTTGGGTGCCGTCAGCTGCTTTAACCTCAACTTTCTGACCTGGTTTAACTTTTCCAGTTCCCATGATGACATCGATTTTGTTCTTTTTCATTAAGAATTGAACGCCTTTACTCATGCCATCAGCTACGTCACGACTACGTTTAACAACCGCCGCAAAGTCTGCAGTGGCTTCTGCGGTTTTAATACCGTAATCTGCCGCATGATTAATGTATTCAAATACTTGTGCGCTTTTTAATAAGGCTTTGGTAGGGATACAGCCCCAGTTAAGGCATATTCCACCTAAAGATTCACGTTCTACAATTGCAGTTTTTAAACCCAATTGTGAAGCTCTTATTGCAGTAACATATCCGCCCGGACCGCTGCCTATTACTATTAAATCGTAGTTCATATTCTTTATAAAGGAAATTAGCTTAAATAATGTGTCAAAATTAAAAAAAATGTTGGTAAAATAGGCGTAAACATGCAAGCTTAGCTATTTTGGTAAATTAACAGTTAATTAATTAACCAATGCTTTTAGTATAGTTAAATAATGTACATTTTAAGCTATTGATAAACTGGTACTTATGTAAAATTGCCGTTATGTTAAGTGTTGATAAGTTTTGGGTTAATTAATAATAATTTAACATTGGTATTAAGAAGCGGAACAAAATTAATATTTAACTTTGTCGAGATATTTTAACGTATCTTAACAAAACAAAAAAAAATAATTAAAAGAAAAGAGTATGAAAAAATCTTTACTATTAAAAGTAGTAGTAACCGTAATGGCGTTTTTAGGCTTTATAAGCTCATCGAATGCTCAGGTAACTACTTCATCAATGGCTGGCTTAATAAAAGATGCAAGAGGAGCCCTTCCTGGAGCAAATGTTAAAGCCACGCACACACCTTCGGGGACTGTTTATAATGCTTCCACCAATAATGATGGTCGATTTTTAATAGGCAATGCAAGAGTAGGTGGCCCCTATACAATTGAAGTTAGCTATATCGGTCTTAAGACTGGTAAAATTGCGGATGTTTTTCTTAAATTGGGAGAAACCTATACACTAGCTTATACTTTGGACGATTCTGGTACTATCTTAAGCGAAGTGACCATTAAGGGTGCTAGAAGTAAGAACACGCAGCAGAAAACTGGTGCCAGTACTAACATATCTAGTCGTGATTTAGTTACCTTGCCAACTATTTCAAGAAGCATTGCAGATTTTACAAGATTGACGCCACAAGCAGGTACTGGGTTAAGCAGCAATAGCTTTGGCGGTAGAGATGCTAGATATAACAACATTCAAGTTGATGGAGCAAACTTAAATAACAACTTTGGTTTAAACACAGATCCTCTTCCTGGTGGTGGTTCTCAACCAATTTCTCTAGATTCTTATGATCAGATTTCTGTAAATATTGCTCCTTATGATGTTAGACAGGCTGGGTTTACAGGCGCTAACATTAGTGCAGTAACTAAAAGCGGTACAAATACATTTCATGGAAGCGCTTACGGATTATATCGTGATCAAAGTTTTATTGGTACAAAAATTGGAAGCAATGATATCAGCGCTTCTATTGCTGATTCTAAATCAAAAACTTACGGATTTACTTTAGGTGGACCAATCATTAAGAATAAATTATTCTTCTTTGTAAATGCTGAGAAAGAAGAAAATTTAGCGCCAGGAATTGCTTTTTATCCTAAAGGTGGTACAGGTTCAGGAACCGAATCTTCAACTACCGTTGCTGATTTGAAATTGGTTTCTGATTATTTGAAAACCAAGTTCGGTTATGAAACTGGTGCTTATGATAATTTTCCAGCTTTTGGGAGAGATAATCATAAAATTTTAGCGAAAGTAGACTGGAATATCAATAACAGTAATAAACTGACGTTAAAATATAGTGATTTTAAAGGTACTGATGACCAAACCTTAAATGCTACTAGCGTTCCGAATGGTGGTGGGTTTAGAGTAACTGGCCAGGCTGCTGCACTTTCTAGAGCACCAAATAATAGATTTGGACCTAAATCAGCATCTTTTGAAAATTCTAATTATGGTTTCTTGAATACTACAAGAAGCGGAACTTTAGAGTTAAATTCTACAATTAACAATAAATTATCTAATCAGTTAATTTTAGCATTTACCAAAAATAAGGCTACGAGAGATTATCCAGGATCTATTTTCCCAACTATTGATATTTATGACGGTACAACTGGCGGAAACTATATTACTGCCGGTATGGATCCTTATACCTTAAATAATGACGTAGTTAACGACGTTTATAATTTTACAAATAACATAACTTACAATGCAGGTAAACATATATTTACTGGTGGTTTAACTTATGAATATCAAAATGTAGGTAATATGTTTATGGCACCTGCAAATAGTTATTACGTATTTAACTCTTTAAATGATCTATTAACTGATAAGTCTCCTGCGTATTTTGCTTATACTTATTCGTTAGTGCCAGGAAAATCATCAGTTTATTCTGCTGAATTAAAAATTGGTCAGGCAGGTGCTTATATTCAAGATGAGTACAATGTAACTGATAACTTCAAATTAAC
>DATJDT010000512.1:0-4713 GCA_035497275.1 Pedobacter sp. | reverse complement strand
CAATCATTTTTATTGACCGGATTAACCCTGCGAATTTGCTCATTCGCTTACATCAACAAGGAATAGGTGTAAAAGAATTACAAAATCTAGTCGTAAATGATATTAAAGCTGAATTTCAACATAACATTGCCCAGCAATTGTATATCAACTCTACCAGTTGGCAGGTAATCCGTAAACTGAAGGATGATACAATCGCAATGATTAATAATGCAGTATTAGGTTTACCCGAATCAGCAAATGGAATAGATTTAAGTAAAAAAGTGTTACAACACATGGCTGATATTGCAGAAAACCCTTACGATTTAACAATTGATCATTTAAAGAAAGATATACAAGAATTGTTTTAAAGGTGTAAAGTAGTTAGTAATGCTAACTACCTAGTCAATTAGCCATGCAAAAAGAATATATTACGACTTCCGGAATTGAAATTAAACCCACTTATACCTTAAGTAAACCCATATCAGAACTTCCTGGGGAGTTTCCGTTTACCAGAGGGATACAAAAAGATATGTACCGTGGTCGCCTGTGGACAATGAGGCAATATGCAGGTTTTTCTACTGCTGAGGAATCAAATAGGCGCTATCATTATTTATTGGCTCAGGGAACGATGGGGCTTTCTGTTGCATTTGATCTGCCAACACAAATTGGATATGATTCGGATCATGATATGGCAGAGGGAGAAGTGGGGAAAGTTGGAGTAGCTATCGATTCATTAAAAGACATTGAGATTTTATTTGAAGGTATTGAGCTAAAAAAGATCACCACTTCGATGACTATTAATGCAACAGCTTCGATTTTATTAGCGATGTATATTGCACTTGCTAAAAAGCAGGGCGCAGATTTGAAGGAAATTTCTGGCACTATTCAGAACGATATCTTAAAAGAATATGCAGCAAGAGGTACATATATATATCCTCCAAAACCTTCTATGCGAATCATTACCGATATTTTTGAATATTGCTGTAAGGAGGTGCCCAAATGGAACACGATCTCGATATCGGGATATCATATTCGCGAAGCGGGTTCAACAGCGGTTCAGGAATTAGCATTTACGCTGGCTAATGGGAAAGCTTATTTGAATGCTGCTTTGGCAAAAGGATTAGATATTAATGTTTTTGCTAAGCGGTTATCTTTCTTTTTTAATTGCCATAATAATTTTTTTGAGGAGATTGCCAAATTCAGGGCGGCAAGAAGGATGTGGGCTAAAATCACAAAATCATTAGGGGCTACTGATGAAAAGGCGCAAATGTTGAGGTTCCACACGCAAACCGGAGGAAGTACGCTCACGGCACAGCAACCCTTAAATAATGTAATTAGAGTAACTAATCAAGCGATGGCTGCGGTGCTTGGAGGTACGCAGTCATTACATACTAATGGTTATGATGAGGCTTTATCTCTGCCAACCGAGGCAGCTGCGAAGATTGCTCTTCGCACACAACAGGTGATTGCCTTTGAAAGTGGTGTTACCGATACAGTTGATCCATTAGCAGGGTCGTACTTTATAGAAAACTTAACAAACGAAATTGAAGCTGCTGCACAACTCTATATAGATACAATAGATGCCATGGGTGGGTCGGTAAATGCGATAGAGAATGGCTACATCCAGCAAGAGATTGCAAATTCAGCTTATCAATATCAAATAGAGGTAGAGTCCGGAGAACGAATTATCGTTGGTGTAAACAAATTTACTCAGGAGAAAGAGGGAATTACCGATACATTAAATATAGATGAGTCGATAAGAACTATTCAAACTGATAAGCTAAAAAGGTTAAAATCAGAAAGAAATAATAAAGCAGTTGCTCTAGCGTTAGAAAACTTAAGTGAGGCTGCCAAATCTGATCAAAATTTAATGCCATTTATTCTTGCCGCTGTGGAAGAATATGCCTCACTGGGCGAGATTGCCGATTGTATGAGAAATGTGTTTGGAGAATATTAATTTTGTGTTAAAATATAGTTATCCACACAAAAAATTTAGGTTAAGCAGTATATGCTACTGCTTTTGAACTACTTACAAAATAATTGAAAAATTTGTTCTTTTTGTTGATAATTTTTTGAATATTCGATAACTCAAAAGGGGGTATCCGTAGCACCCTTATTAGCATTGAAAACCAACAAATTATAGAATAACAATGGAAAAAACTTGTACCGAAGTATGGAAAAACTGTCTTCAAATAATTAAGGATAACATTCCGACCCAAAGTTTTAAAACCTGGTTCGAGCCGATATCTGCACTTAAATTAGATGGAAACGTTTTAACCATTCAGGTGCCTAGTTTATTTTTTTACGAATGGCTGGAAGAACACTATGTTGGACTACTTCGTAAAACGGTAAAAAAACAATTGGGAGATGAAGGGCGATTAGAATATAATATCGTTGTAGATAAATCATCGAACAGCGGCTCACCTTATACAACAAATATGCCCTCTAACGGAAATGGGGCAGAAGCAAAAGTACAATCTATGCCAATTCCGGTATCGATCAATAAGGATATCAAAAATCCTTTCATCATTCCGGGACTGAAAAAATTAAATGTAGATCCTCAATTAAATACAAACTACACGTTTGAAAACTATATAGAAGGTGATTGCAATCGTTTAGCACGTTCAGCGGGCTATGCTGTAGCTGCAAAACCTGGGGGCACTTCATTTAATCCACTGATGATATATGGTGGTGTAGGCTTAGGTAAAACGCACTTAGCGCAAGCTATAGGGAACGAGATTAAACGAAATATGCCAGATAAATTGGTTATATATGTTTCTTGTGAAAAGTTTTGCCAACAGTTTGTAGATTCACTAAAAAATAATACAATTAACGATTTCGTTAACTTCTATCAAGCAATGGATGTGATCATTATGGATGATGTACACAATTTTGCTGGTAAAGAAAAAACACAGGATATCTTCTTCCATATCTTTAATCATTTGCATCAATCAGGTAAGCAAGTTATTCTAACATCTGATAAAGCGCCAAAAGATTTAGCAGGTTTAGAAGAACGTTTATTAAGCCGTTTTAAATGGGGGCTATCTGCAGATTTGCAAATCCCAGATTTAGAAACACGCATTGCAATCCTCAAAAAGAAAATGTATGCAGATGGTATTGAACTTCCTGCAGAAGTAATCGAATACGTTGCGCATAATATCGACAATAACGTTCGTGAATTAGAAGGCGCAATGGTGTCATTATTGGCACAGTCTACCTTAAATAAAAAGGACATTGATTTAGCCTTAGCTAAGCAAATGTTGAAGAACTTTATTAAGAATACTTCGAAAGAAATTTCGATGGAATACATTCAGAAATTGGTATGTGAATATTTCGAAGTACCAGTTGACATGGTGAAGTCACAAACTCGTAAGAGAGAAATTGTGCAGGCTCGCCAAATATCCATGTATTTGTCTAAAAGCCATACTAAGTCTTCCTTAAAAACAATAGGAGCTTTCTTCGGTGGTCGCGATCACTCTACTGTGATTTATGCTTGTCAAACCGTAGAGGATTTAATAGAAACAGATAAGAAATTTAAAGCTTACGTTAACGATATCCAGAAGAAACTGAAAATGAGTTAAGGCGTTATCGCCGCCAAGCCATAAAATAGACCAGCTACATGAAGTGCCTGGTCTATTTTATTTTCGGCTAAAAGTTGTCTTACTTCACCAACGGTATATTCTTCTACGTTTAAGATTTCATGCTCGTCTAAATGTTGTTCGTGAGTTTTAATGCCTCCGGTTAATAGGAAAGTAAAAGTTTGGTTGTTTGATGTTGCAGGGTTTGGAAACAAAGTGGCAACAAGCTCACAAGTCTCAAAACTATATCCTGTTTCTTCTAATAGTTCACGTTTAATAGCTGTTTCCGGAGATTCATCGCCATCCATTACACCTCCAGGAATCTCTAAAGAGATGATATCTGCGGCATAGCGGTATTGTCTTACTAGGATAATCTTGCCCTTTTTGGTAAGTGCAACAGCGTTCACCCAATTAGGATATTCTAACACATAATAATCATCCTTAATAGCTCCTCCTTGCAATTTGCAGGTATCAACCCTTAAGGTAGCCCATTTCTCCTTCACTAAATATTTTGAGGCCAATTTTTGCCACTTTAGAATCTCCATGTTTTAATGTTTTGTCGTTATTGCGAGATACGAAGTAGCCTCTCGACCAGATTGCTTCGTTCCTCGCAATGACGAAGGTACCTTGCAATGACGATTTTTTATAAATATTGCTGAATAGTTTTTTGGCGGTGCAGATTTACAAGGTGCACGATCTTATGTTTATTCGAAAGTTGCTCGTAAATCAAGTTAAGTTTTGGTACTACAATACGGTTCTTCTCGTGGCTAATCCCTAATTCATAATATAAAAATTCACTTAGCGAGTCAAGTTTTTCTGCAGGAAGTTCGCTTTCATTTAGCCAGGACTCAAATGGCACTAAGGAGGGGTTTGTTAAAATGCTACTAGGTAAGCCAAAACTGTTCTCCATCGTTTGTTCAAAGAGCAGTGTTGCTTCAGCTAATTTAAGCTCAACCTTTAGCCCCATAATTCGCGCCAATACTTGAGCTAGCTTTTCTATTTCTGCTGTAATAAGATCTTTTCTATACACAATATTAACTGAAAACTAACTCTTAAAACTGTTAACTGATTACCAGCTACCGCTACTTCCACCACCTCCAAAACTTCCACCTCCGAATCCTCCAAAGCCTCCGCCACTGCTTCCGCCTCCAAAGCC
>DATJDT010000511.1:0-4483 GCA_035497275.1 Pedobacter sp. | reverse complement strand
TATTTCATACTATGGTTTAGGTGGGTTTTATTTTGATTTGAAAGATTATAAGACTGCTGAAATCTATTTAAAACAAGCTATCACCTTAGGGCAACGCACTGGAGATTTATTAGCTGTACGCCGGGCTTCAGACTACCTTTTTAAATTATATCAAAAACTAGGCAATTACAGGTCAGCCTTCGAAACCCTTGCTTTAAATAAACAAATAAGTGACACCTTATTTAATGCCGAACGTTCAAATAAGATTACACAATTAGAGATGCAATTCGAGTTTGACCGAAGGCGCAGTGAAGAACAGGCAAAACAAAGAGAAAAGGAGTTAACTTATCTATTGCTCGGGATTGGCCTTACCTTATCGTTAATTATTGTTAGCTTGTTGTTCTATTTACAAAGAAACAAAGTTAGGAACTCCCTACTTGAACAAGCACATTTGAAATTAGAGAAAGATAATTTGGAAAAGGGCATCGAATTAAAAAACAAAGAGCTTACTGTTAACATTTTACACCTCATTCAAAAAAATGAGCTTATTGATCATATTTCAGATAAGCTATTGAAGATCAAACAAAATGTTGATGGGGATGCGAAGCCCGCTATGCAGAGGGTTGTAACTGATCTTCAATCTAACCTAAGGCCCGAACTTTTAAAAGAATTCGAGTTCAGGTTTCAACAGATCCATGAAGATTTCTACGACATCTTGAACGAGAGATTTCCAAACCTTAGTCCTAGTGAACGGAAACTATGTGCGTTCCTAAAACTAAACATGACGACTAAGGAAATTTCGGCCATTACTCATCAAAATGTGAAATCTATTGAGATTGCCAGAACACGCTTGCGTAAGAAGCTAAACCTAACTGGATTAGACTACAACTTGGTTACCTTTCTTTCCCAATTGGACCGCCCTTAAATAATAATTCCTGCAGCATATTCAGCAATTTCACCAATTTACAGTACAATGTAGTGTAATGTAGTGGTGCCTAATGGCCAAATAACGCATTTTGTAATGGTTTTGTAGTGGTGTTTTTTTCCTCTTCTCTTTGATCTATCCTGATATTTGGTAATCAATTGACAACCAATATAGACCAAAAGGATTATGAATTTATTTTTACATAAGGACAAGAGTTTAAACAATCAGATTAGTATTCCAGAGGAGATACAAAATAGGGTTAAGAATTTACCTTTTAAGAATCTCATTTACCTTACACATGTTAGCCAATCGCTAGCGAAAACTGCAAACCATACAACTGATTATGTATTGATTTATTGCCTATCTGGCGCTGGACAATGTACCACTCAACAAGGCAGTTTTCAATTGAAAGCAAACCAGTTTATGTTATTATCACCAAATGATGCATACCAATACCAAAGTGAGCTAGACCATACCTGGAAAGTTTTCTGTGTACACTTTAATGGTAACATGATCAATGAATTAAATACAACTTTCGATCTAAAGAAATTCAGCTCTCCTACCGATATCAATTTTGATGGTCAGCTGGTTGATTGTTGGCAAGAAATTTTCTCGAGCTTGTTAAAAGGACTTACAGACGAAAACATTGCCTATGCTAATCTCTGCTTATATCGTTTTATCTCTTTTTTCTTATTTCCTAGCCCCGCTCAAAAAACAACTCAAGGTGGACCAGAAAGGGAAGATCAACTAGACCAATCGATTACCTTTATGAAAGCAAATGTTCATAAGCGCTTATGTGTTGACGAAATTGCTGAAACATTTAGATATTCACCATCACACTATTCAGTGCTTTTTAAACAAAAAACTGGCTTATCGCCGATTGAATATTTTATCAGGATAAAAATTCAACGTGCAAGCGAATTACTTACGAATAGCAACCTTATTGTGAAGGAAATTGCCGGAGAGGTTGGCTATGATGATCCTTTCTATTTCACCAGAATTTTTAAGAAAGTTACTGGTAAAACTCCGAAAGAATACAAGGGCTCATATGGTTCTTACCAAATGGGATCAACTGTACATCGAATGAGCGACTTTAACCATAGTTTAGTTGCTTCTTAAATTTCATATTCTTTAATACACATATGACCAAAACAAGCTCCCTAATTTAGGTTTTAGGGAGCTTTGTTGTTTTAAGGCTTATTTACCCATTCATTTAGCATAGCTTTCAGCTTTGGATCACTTGGACGAGGCGAATCTACATCGATAATGTTTCCATTCTTATCGAATAACATAAATCTCGGGATACCGCTAATTTTGTAGTCCTTTGCAATTTTAGACCAGCCGCTAGCCATCAATTGGATGCCTCCTAATTGCTCGTTCGCCACAAATTTTTCCCATTTGCCCTTGTCAGCATCTAAGTCTACCGAAACACTCATAAAAACAATATCTTTACCATGAAACTCCTTTTCTAAAGCTTTCAAAGAAGGGATTTCTTTAATGCAAGGACCACACCATGTTGCCCAAACATCTACAAATACCACTTTACCTTTAAAATCTGTCAAGGAAACTTTCTTACCTGTGATATCTGGGTAGGTAAAATTGATGGCTGGAGCACCTGGTTTATAAATATTCATTTTTGCCGCTATTACTTCGGCCCGCATTTTCTGGTCGTCTGTTAGAAAATATTTACCATAATTATCTACGGTTTCTTTGTATTTAGTATACGATTTAGCAATCCCGGCATAATTTAAAGCAAATTCGCCCTTTAATTTATCGTTTGGGATGGACAAGATATTTTGGTCAAAACTATAATTTAAACCTTTATTCTTAAACGCAACTAAATTCTGGATCATGTTCGCTCCATAAGGAAACTTATACAGGTCTTCGTTTTTAAGAAACTGATCAGCATTAAAATTCTTAACGTAATCTGTATAGTTTTCCTCATTTGGCTTAGAAGCTGTAGGATACAACAGTAGTGTTAGGGCAAAATAGGCTGGATCGTAATTAACGGTATTTTGCATTAGCTCATCAAAATCAGCATTACCTGTTTCTTTTCCCAAGCACCAATTTTGAGCTTTATCAGTTACATTAGCTAACATCGGGAAAAAATCATCGAAGCCTCTTCGTCCCCTGTTAAAATAGACTGTTTTTCGCTCTAACTTATAAGTAAAATTATACCATTGAGCTAATACTTGATTTTCTTTGTTATTAATTCCGTTTAGTACATAGCTAGAATCCGTTAACATAAGGTTGATTTTATCATTTCCCTTTACATATAACTTAAATTTGTCTTGAGAGCCGGTATTGGCATCCCCAAAGCCAACTAGATAGTATCCTTTGTAATCAGGCTTAAATTTGAAGTTAAATGCCCCGTTAGCAGTAGGCGTAGCGTTTGCGATCTCTTCAATACGCCCATAAGCCACTTTAAAAAGTCTTACATTAGTTGGCTTACTCTTCTTAGACACTCCATTAATTTCTGTTAATTGCGCCTGCGCGGTAAATAATGTACCTAGTAATATCACAAGGCATGTATAATAGCTCTTCATTTATTTAGATGGATTATTAAGTAATTCGTTAAGGTAAATTTGAAGTAATGGATTAGAAGGACGTTTACAACAATTATTATCAAGCACTTTGCCTTCCTTGTCTAGTATTACAAAACGTGGTATGCCCGATTTGCCAATTTTATCAAAGAAAGTATCTTTAGTCCCATTGATGATTAAATGATGCTCATTGGTAATATTTCTTTTTTGAAGAAAATTCTTCCAGAGCTCAATTTTATAGTCGCAAGAAACAGAGAGAAATACTACCTCTTTTCCAGTCATTTCCTGCTCTAATTTATTGAGGTAAGGCATTTCGGCTATACAGGGCATACAAGCCGTATTCCAGATGTCCAGGTAAATGAGCTTACCTTTAAAATCGGCAATGGATACTTGCTTGCCATTTACGTCGCTAAAAGTATAGGCGCTCATATCGGTTCCTGCTGGAGCATACCTAAATATTCCCATATTCCGCTTAATTTTCGCCTTTAACAGATTTACTTGAGCTATACTTTTAGGATCTTTAAGCAAGGGAATTACCGCTTTCATTTCTTGCTCAATTGAGCGAAAATCGCCCATAATGGCCGAATTATCAAGCAGCTCCAACATAAATGCTTCTTTAAGCTTTGGGTTCTCTATGGCGTTTCCAAAATCTGCCACCCAGGTATACATATTGCGCACTTTCAACTGACCAGCCTTCATTTTGGCATACATCAGCTCTGTGACTGTTTGCCACCAATTTGGATAAACGATAAGCTCGGGTACTAAAGAAACGTTTAGATCGCTTATATTGGCCTTTATAATTGCATTGCCGTGCGCCTTTGATTCGATAAGCGGACCAAATACCTTATCAAGATATTCGCCTTGCTCATTGCCCAGCAGTAAAGCTTTATAACGAATTACCGCTGTATTGGTTGATGCTTTTAACGCTGTTACGCGATTGCTGTAGGTTAAAGCTAAATCGGCTTCATAAGGATACTTTTGATGAAGATCGAACAGGAAAGTATTCAAACTACTTCCATTACCACCTAATACCAAC
>DATJDT010000510.1:0-7460 GCA_035497275.1 Pedobacter sp. | reverse complement strand
CTAAATATCAAACTCCTTATAAAGGTAACTTAGTGATTTTAGTTTTAGTTGGCGTATTCGCCGCATTCGTACCTGGCGACGTGGTTGGGCACATGACTAGTATCGGTACCTTGTTTGCATTTATGTTAGTTTGTGTGGCAGTAATTATTTTAAGAAAAACCAATCCAGAATTACCTCGCCAATTTAAAACACCTTTTGTACCAGTAGTACCAATTCTTGGCGTTATTGCCTGTGGTTTGATGATATTTGGTTTAGGATGGGAAAATTGGTTGCGATTATTTGCTTGGTTGGCAATAGGTTTTGTAATCTATTTCTTATATAGTCGCAAAAATTCACACTTAAATAACCCAGAGAAAAAATAATTCTTAATAGTTATATAAAAAAAAGCTCCTGATGCAAATTGCTCAGGAGCTTTTTTTGTTGGTATAGATTTCATATTTTCATAACACTAATCTTATACCTTTACAGTAAATTTTAAAAGATGGAATATTTTCAATTCGATTTCAGCCAAATTCTTTCTACTACTATGGTACTATTCGCCATTATTGATATTTTAGGTTCAATCCCGATTATTATCGAACTCCGAAAGAAAGCAGGCCATATCCAATCGGAAAAAGCTGCCATTGTTGCTACGGTATTAATGATCGTATTTCTATTTGCTGGTAAAACCTTGTTAAACGTAATAGGGGTTGATGTGGCCTCATTCGCCATTGCGGGCTCCTTTGTAATTTTTGCAATTGCGATGGAAATGGTATTGGGATTAACGTTGTTTAAGGACGAAGCACCAGAAACAGTATCAATCGTACCTTTAGCCTTCCCGTTAATAGCGGGGGCGGGCACTATGACCACACTTCTATCTTTAAAAACAGAATATGCTACTCAAAATATCATAGTTGGGATAATCTTAAATATGTTATTTGTTTACTTCGTATTAAAGAATACAAATCGACTAGAGAAACTTTTTGGCAAAACTGGATTAAACATCTTGCGTAAAGCTTTCGGAATTATTTTATTAGCTATAGCGATTAAACTATTTAGAACAAATACAGGTCTATAATTAAACTGTAACAAAAGTTCAGTATATTAGTCTTATCTATATAATATTGGTTATGAACAGCTTTGAGCAATTTACGCTAATAATAGGCTTGCTTGCCGTTCTTTTCGAAGCTATAAAGCATTTGAAAGATAAAATTAGGCAATGGTTTAGCCATAGCCAATAAGTTATTGCTTTATAAATCGAGCTACGAACATACTGTCGGCTTTATCACGATAGCCTTCGATCAATTCCATTTTCTCTAGTTTAACCGGAAAATTCTCTTCAATATAGCTTACAACATCTTCATTCTCTGCTTTAAAAACAGAACAAGTCATATAAATAAGCGGCTTACCTGGCTTTAGGTATTTAATTACATTTCCAGCAAAGGCTTTCTGCAGTTTAACGTAATTTTCGATTTTGTATTTTTCGAAGAAATAAAGCATTTCTGGTGTGCGGCCCCATGTTCCAGATCCCGAGCAAGGTGCATCCAACAAAATACCATCAAATTCATAATGATGCAAAGTTTGATCATTATTTTGGAGGAGATCAATTACCTTTTTGTGATACTTTTTTATTCCAGCTGCTTGAAAACGTTCGTCGAGATTATTCAAACTATTTTCCCTAACATCACTTACCAACAATTCTATGTTTGGTTCGATATTATGTAGTAAAAGTGACTTACCACCAGATGCTGCACAGCAGTCCCACCAGTAATCATACTTTTCGGGCTTAAAGTACGCCCCCGTTTTTTGCGATGAAAGATCCTGCACCTGATATAATCGGGAATCAGTAATAATATCTTCCAATTTGGTTCCGTTAGGCAACGCAAGCGCATTTTCTATAACCTCGGTAGTCGGTATGGCTTTTGCTAGTAATTGATCAATTACCGCCTGAATATGAGTACCTTTTACCCTTATAAAGAGATTAGGCTGAATGAAGAAAGACGTGAAAAATTGTATGTGATTAATGGCTGGCGACAAAAGTTCGTGTAGAACAAAAACATCTTCCAATTTGAATTTCGGATACTTCTCCTGAACCATATTGATTTTCTCATCGAGAGGGAGTTCAATTGATACCGATAAATCTTTCAAATATGTCTCTACAATTAAACTAGGTGTCTGTTGACAAAGAAAATCGCCAATGGCAAGGCGCTGGATAGTCGCTAATTTTGGCAATGCTTTTCCCAATCGGAAAAAACTATAGAGATAACGGGTTGCCCATCTCCTGTCGGATGAGCCCATTTGCTTATTTTGCTTAAAGTAGGTGAACAAAAACCGATGTAACGGTAATACTCCATCATAACTTTGATAAATTTGCTCAAAAGCTCTAATTTGATGTTCTACTCTCATGCCCAAACCCTTGAAGGGCTTCTAAATTATTAGTTAATTAAATTTAAAGTAAGATTCTTATAAGCTAAAAGCATTAAATCTTTATTAAAGTATCCGTAAAGTGGGCTATACCCGAAATTGAAAGAATTATGTAGCCCCTTGTACTTATCTTTCGTTATAAAATCGAGGTAGTTTTTTCCATGTTTGGCCAACAATTTCCCGAAATAGAAACCAATATCAAACCCTTTAATTGAATATTCGCTTGGTTCGAAATTAAAATTCGCACGGTATTTCTTAACAAATGAAATAACATTCGCATCCTTATAGTTCACAGAATAAGAGGTACTTATAATGGTATTCAATGTTTGCAACTGATTGATATTGTAATTCTGTTTGAGCCAATTAGGATGGCCAAAAAGATAAAATTGGTAATCTTGAGCTCTTAGCTTTGCTATTTTAGCTAGCTTATCAATTGTTGGCGTTACAAAACCTATATCAGATGAGCAAACAATTACAGCATATTTCTTTCCCTTAATCATCCGCGTTTCAAAAGTATAGGCTGAGGCGAATTCTTGAACGATTAAAGTTGGATATTTTTGTTTAAAAAACGCCCTTATTGGAGCGGCAAACTCTTCATCGTCAGTTTTCTTTGGATTGATGAGTACCACGATACTATTGGCTGCCTGAAATTTCGCACCAATGTATCCTGCGATTTTTTCCCCGTGCTGATCAATATAATTTACAATAGATATCAGCTTTGGATTATTAAAATCAGCTGGTCTTGAAGCTGCTAATGGAGAAACCATTGCCAAATCATTGCTAATAGCAAAATTAGTGAAATTCTTTACGCCTTCCGGAAAAACTGGACCTATAACAAGATTGCTATTTACTAGTTCTTCTTTCTTTGTTAATGAAAGCAACTGAGTGCTTTCATCTTTTGTGTCATATACATTAACCTTAAAATTTAAACCAAAGCTAGCTGCTGAATCAATGCCCATTTTAACACCTTGATAAAAATCAATGGCCATATCGGCACGCTCTATTTGTGCCTTTGTAGCCGTTTCTAGATTTAGTTGATTTAATTTAAAAGGTATTAACAAAGAAACATTGGCTTCCGTAAATTTTTGAACAGGTTTCACCGGCCCACTAGAAGCACTTTCTCTAGGAACAGGTTTCGCCGGTGGGGTTTTCACTGGACTAACCTTCGGAGAACAGGCTACTGTAACTACTGCTAAAAAAAACAAAAATGGTTTTAGGCTCGAGTTCATTGGTTAACTGGTTAATTATTCCCACTCAATAGTTGCCGGTGGTTTTGAACTTATATCATATACTACCCTATTAATACCCCTCACTTTATTAATAATTTCATTCGAAATCTTAGCAAGAACGGGATAAGGTAAATGGCACCAATCTGCAGTCATACCATCAACAGACTCTACTGCTCTCAAGCATATCACATTTTCATAGGTTCTTTCATCGCCCATAACACCAACAGATTGAACGGGTAAGAATATAGCTCCAGCTTGCCAAACTCGATCATATAGATCTGCTTCTTTTAAATTGTTGATATAGATGGCATCAGCTTCTTGCAAAATTGCTACCTTTTCTGCCGTAACATCACCTAAAATACGAATGGCTAAACCTGGGCCAGGGAAAGGGTGTCTACCTAATATAAAGCCTTCAATACCCAACGATTTTCCAACTCTTCTTACTTCATCTTTAAATAACGTATTTAAAGGTTCAACAATTTTAAGTTTCATAAAATCTGGCAATCCACCCACATTATGGTGTGATTTAATAGTTGCAGAGGGGCCTTTTATAGAAACAGATTCGATAATATCCGGATAAATTGTACCCTGTGCTAACCAAACTACATCATTAACATCGTGTGCTGCATCATCAAAAACTTCAATAAATACTCTTCCTATTGCTTTCCGCTTCAATTCAGGATCTTTAACGCCAGCCAACTGACTTAAAAATCTATCTTTTGCATCAATACCTCGAATATTTAAGCCTAAATCTTTGTATTGTTCTAGTACGCTCTCAAATTCGTCCTTTCTAAGCAAACCATTATCAACAAAAATACAGTGTAAATTTGCGCCGATTGCTTTATGTAATAAAATGGCTGCTACGCTCGAATCAACTCCGCCCGACAAACCTAAAACTACTTTATCGTTGCCTAATTTTTCCCTTAACTCTGCGATAGTGGTTTCAACAAATGCGTCAGCTGTCCAATCTTGTGAACATCCGCAAATATCTACCAGAAAATTCTCTAATAAAATTTTTCCATCGGTAGTATGTGTAACTTCAGGATGAAATTGTATCGCATAAGTATGAGTATCCTTAACTTGGTAACCCGCAACTTTAACATCGGCTGTACTGGCAATAATTTCGAAGTTATCAGGAACATGCTTAATTGTATCTCCATGGCTCATCCATACTTGAGAATCAATATTTATTCCTTTAAATAGCTTGTTCGCATTGTTTACATGACTTAAGTTTGCCCTACCATATTCTCTGGTGTTTGATGCTTGAACATCCCCCCCACTTTGTTGAGCTATAAATTGTGCCCCGTAGCAAACCGCTAATAATGGGTACGCTTTAAACAAAGACAAATCAACAAATGGTGCATCTTCCTGACGAACGGAGTATGGACTACCGGATAAAATAATTCCTTTAACTGTTGAATCTAATTCAGGAATATGGTTAAATGGATGGATTTCACAGTAAACATTAAGTTCGCGAACGCGACGGGCAATAAGCTGAGTAAACTGCGAACCAAAATCGAGGATGATGATCTTTTCTAGCATGCGCAAAGGTAGGAATTAAAGAGCAAAGATTAAAGAGAAAATAGCGATGAAGATTCAAAATGAACTAATAGCTATGCTGTTTAACTTCAACACCAAACCTAATTAAAAAATCAACTCCTTCATCACTTGCCAAACCTTTATAAGCTGCATAAGAATCTTTAAAATAAACTCTTTTGATACCCGACGATAAGATAAGTCTGGCGCAAGCAATGCAGGGAGAAAGTGTGGTATATAAAGTTGATCCTTCTATCTTAGAGCCATTTTTTACAGCATACAGGATAGCATTTTCCTCGGCATGTAAGGCGAGAGAACAACTTCCCTTGCTATCTCTTGCACAACCATGCTCTGGCCACTCTTCGTCACAGTTGTGTGTGCCCGCCGGAGGTCCATTATAGCCAATTGATATAATACGTGTGTCTTTGGTTAAAACTGCACCTACATGAGCCCGAACGCAGTGTGAGCGAGTAGCTAAATCACTAGCCAGTCTCATGTAGATGTCGTTAAAAGCTTGTTTCGCCATTTATGAGTTTATGATTTCTTTAAACCTACTTTATGGCCAGCAATTGCAAAGTATAAGATATATAAATAACATGGCATCATGCTGATAAAAAACGACAGTTGAAAATCAACATGAAGCTTATCCTTTAAAAAACCATATAATAATGGCCAAATGGCCCCTCCAGCAATACCCATAACCATAATCGCCGAACCAGTTTTGGTAAATTTGCCCAGGCCTTTAATTCCCAACGGAAAAATAGCTGGCCACATTAAAGAATTAGCCAAACCTAATAAAGCTACAAATAACACGGAAGTATAACCATGGGTTGCAAAAGCCCCTAAGGTGAACGCTAAGCCTAAAATTGCACATATTTTTAAGGCTGCTTGTTGACTAATAAATTTTGGGATCGTATAAACTCCGATAAAATAACCTACTAGCATACTAGCTAAAGTAAGTGTAGTATAGTAGAGCGGAATGGTTAACGAATCAGTTATCTTAATCGTGGTGATATATAAATCTAAATTAAATTGTTTCGCGTAGATACCAATAATATCTCCAGCCATTACCTCTGCTGCCACATAGACAAATATGCAGAACGATCCTAAAAATAAATGTGGAAATTGGAAAATGCTTGTTTTAGCCGTATGAGCTTCATCATCTGCTATCACTTCCTCTTTATCAACATTAACCTCAGGCAAATTAGAGAAGCGGATAAAAATGGCAAACAAGGTAAATAAAATTGCTAAAGTAATATAAGGCGTATGTACCCTCCCTAAAATCTCACTTAACAAAGCTTCCTTTTCTATGGCAGTGGTTGTTGCATCATTTATTTTGGCAGTAATTGCCTCAGAATTTTTCAAAAAAATTGAACCCATAATAATCGGCACAATTATACCTGCAAACTTATTACAAAGCCCCATTATACTCATTCTTTTGGCAGCACTTTCAATTGGGCCGATAATGCTGATGTATGGATTTGAGGCTGTTTGCAATAAGGCCAAAGCTGCTCCTTGTATAAATATCCCTGTTAAAAACAAGCCGTAACTTTTAGAATCTGCTGCTGGAATAAAAATTAGGGACCCTAAACCTAAAATTAACAAACCTACTATAATACCATTTCTAAAACCTATTTTCTTTAAAATCCATGAAGATGGCAAAGCCAAGAAAAAATAAGCCATGTAAGAAGCAAACGTTACAAAAAAAGCCTCTAAGTCTGTTTCCAAATTACAGGCAATTTTTAAAAATGGTATTAATGTACTGTTGGCCCAGGTTACAAAGCCAAAAATGAAAAACAATGCTCCAATGGTAGCAATTGCCTTAAAATTGTTTTGATGTTGATTAGTTGATTCGGTCATTTGTTTAGTTAATGGATTATACACGAAATATCATCACGCATATTGGTTTGATAAAATAACGGATTTTTAAATTAATACCGAACATAAACAAAAGACCTCATAATTTAAAAGAAATCAATAATCAAAAACACCGCAAACGTTTGACTTTATAAAAAAAGGGCATTCTTTTTTTTAGAAAGCCCTTCAAATTTCAATTATGTTGAAGTTTAATGGCCTCCTGATATTTTCTCATCAAAATTAATTCCTTGAGCTTTGAGTATACCACTTACCTTCCATGCATAAAAAGCAAGGTAAGCGAAACAGACAACGCCAACGATATAACTATACTGGATACCGATAAAGTCTAGCTGGGAAACAACCCCCTGTAACCAACTTACAATACCACCACCCATGATCATCATAATTAAAAAGTTACTTCCTCCACTGGTGTGC
>DATJDT010000509.1:0-11322 GCA_035497275.1 Pedobacter sp. | reverse complement strand
AGTTTAAAGTAAAAAGCGCCCCGCCTTGAGTTCGATTTATCCTTTTCGTTTTGTTTAATCAGCATTCCGCTCGAGGTAATTTTGCGAATGAAATTCCTATTATCGATTGGAAGATCGTAAACTTGCTCGTATAATGCTTGAAGCTGGGGAATTGTAAATTTTTTAGGAAGTAATTCAAATAAAATAGGATGTAGCGCAGCTTGGTAACGGATTTTATCTAAAGCAGCTTTCACCATTTGATTATGATCAAAAATCAATTCAGGAACTTCTTTCAGTTTAAACCATTCTGCGTGATAAAGACTGTTTATTTGTTTACTATACTTTTTGATGTCAATTAATGCAAAATACGCAATTGAAATTGTCCGCTCTACAGAGTCGCGATTTGGATCACCATAAGCATGTAACTGCTCCAAGTACACATCATGTAATCCTGTTAAAGATAATAGGATCCTTTTAGCAGCGCCATTTAAATCTTCATGCTCACCTACAAAGCCCCCCATTAAGCTCCATTGGTCACTAATTGGTTCAATTGGTCGTTTGATGATCAATAATTTTAAATCTTCGCCATCGTATCCAAAAATGATACAGTCTACAGCAACTAAAAGTGGTTTTTGATTAGCGTACTTCATACCTAAAATAGATTGGTTAAAATAGGGTCATGGTAATCTTCGATAAACCCTAAAATATTGTCAAAGTTCTTAAATTCTTCAATATTGTGCGTAGTGGTGATTACAAAACATTTCATTCCTGCACGGTGGGCCGACTCAACTCCTTTAGGAACATCCTCAAAAACTAGGCATTCTTGTGGTTCAATTCCCAATGCTTTAGCCGCATTTATAAAAGTCTCCGGATCTGGCTTGCTTAGTTTTACATCATTAGCACTTACAATTGCATCAAAATACTGCCGAGCATTTAGGCCATCAAGTACAAAATCAATATTAAACGGAATAGCAGCAGAGCCTATTGCCATTTTAATGCCTGCTGTTTTAGCTGTATTTAAAAAATCAGCTAAACCATCAATTAACTTTAGCTTAGGTGCGTAAGCTTCCTGATAACTTTTTTCTTTCTCCATAGAAATGTTATCCACCTCTGCCGAAGTAAAATGATTATTACCAAAGACGCGGATTAAGAGCTCTTCGTTTTTGCCATACATCTCTTTTTTTACCGCTTCGTATGAAATCGCTAAGCCAAGTCTTTTAGTAATAATGGCATGCCAAGCATCAGCGTGATAACTCATGTCATTGATCATCGTACCATTCAAATCAAAAAGAAAAGCCTTGGGCTTAAAATTTGTGTCTTGCATCATGCTAAAGTAGGAGATTTTTTTGGATTGAAAATATAATCGTTATTATAACGTTAATTTATTTTTCTTACATTAGCCTTTAGCTTAACCAATATAAATTTTATGAGATCACAAATTTTTAAATCTATTTTATTTCCTGCAATCTGTTTAGCGGTAGCTTTTACTTCTTGCAACTCGAATTCCTCAACTTCTGATGGAGCAAACGCAAAGAGCGATTCGTCGTATGTAGCTACCATCGATGGCAAGGCAGTTCAACTGTATACTTTGAAAAACAAGAATGGTGCATCGGTGTCAATTACAAATTACGGCGGTCGTGTAGTTTCTATCCTAGTTCCCGACAAAGATAAAAAGATGGTTGATGTATCATTGGGCTATGATAGCGTAAAATCATATCAAAAAGAAGGAGAGCCGTTTTTTGGAGCCCTGATTGGTAGGTACGGAAATAGAATTGGAAAAGGTTTATTTACTTTAGAAGGAAAACAATATAAACTTCAGCTTAATAATGGCGTAAATACCTTACACGGTGGAACCGATGGTTTTTTTAGTAAAGTTTGGGATGCGAAACAAGATGGACAAAAACTGGAGTTAAGCTACGTTTCTAAAGATGGCGAAGCAGGTTATCCAGGGACGTTGAACGTTAATGTTGTTTATACCTTAACTGATGATAATGCGCTTAAAATTGATTATAAAGCAACAACCGATAAGACAACGATTGTGAATTTAACCAATCATACATATTTCAATTTAAGTGGCGAAGGTAGCGCAACCATTTTAGATCATGAATTAATGATTGCAGCAGATGGGTACACACCAGTTGATTCAACACTTATTCCGACAGGTAAAATAATAGCTGTAAAAGGAACTCCATTTGATTTTACGACAGCAAAAGCAATTGGAAAAGATATTGAACAGGCCGATGAGCAATTGAAATTTGGAAAAGGATACGATCATAATTTCGCATTGCTTAAAAACGATGGGAAAACACCAGTTGCAACTGTTAAAAGTCCGATTACTGGCATAACCATGGAAGTTTATACAACTGAGCCTGGATTACAGTTTTATTGCGGAAATTTTATGACGGGAGTTGATAAGGATGGAAAAGGTGGGAAGGCATATCCACACCGTTCAGCATTTTGTTTAGAAACACAGCATTTTCCAGATGCACCGAATCATCCTAATTTTGCTTCTACGGTTTTAAAGCCTGGAGAAACTTATACAACGAGTACTACGTATAAGTTTTTGAACAAATAATAAGTAGTCAGTATAGAGTAGTTAGTAATTTGACAGGGTGCTATAAACATCCCGTCTAAATACTAACTACTAAATATGAAGTGCCAAAAAGCTATAATTTATAAAATGCACTCGCATTGTCGTAAAAAATCATTTGACGTTCTGCTTCACTAAATTGGCTGCAATATTTTTGAACTAAGCTGAACCAATCTCCATAAGGTCTACTCAATAAAACAACAGGCCAATCACTACCATACATGATCCTGTCGATGCCAAAATGCTTAAAAACGACATCAAAACAATTGAAAATATCAGTTTCTTTCCAATTAAACCAGTCAGCTTCTGTAAATAAACCGGAAACTTTGCAATAAACGTCCTTGTTTTGTGCTAATTCCTGGATATGTTCATTCCATTGTTTTAAATTTCCAGTTTTAGCGTCCGGTTTTCCGCAGTGGTCTAAAACCAAGGGCTGATTTGGAAGCTGCTCAACAAGTTTAAGAATTACCGATAGCTGCGTATGACCACATAGTAAGTCGTAAGTATAATTATATTTACCAAGTGTTTGTATGCCTTTAGCTAAAGCAGGATTAAGGATAAACTGTTCATTTTCAGCTTGCAAAATATGTCGCCAGCCTTTAATAAGCTTAAAATCCTGCCAATAAGAAAGTTGTTCTTCCAAGGTTGGATCTAGTAAATCAACCCATCCTACAATTCCCTTTATAACCGGATTTTCTTTTGCCAATGAAAGTAAAAAGTGATTTTCATCGGCTGATTGATCTGCTTGAACTGCTATACAGCTAGTGATTTGGGTAGATTCACTAGCTTTGACGAAATCATTCGGAAAGAAGTCATGACGGATTGCCTCCATTTCTGGTGTAATCCAGCTATCTCTTACAGGGTCAAATTTCCAAAAATGTACATGAGTATCTATCATCACTAACCGTTATATGCCCTAATTGTTTGTTTGCTAATTCCTAAACCGTCAATCCCTAATTCAACAACGTCGCCAGCCTTTAAATACCATGGCTCTGGTTTTTGCCCAAGTCCAACACCCGCTGGAGTTCCCGTAGTGATTACATCTCCCGGTAACAATGTCATAAACTGACTTAAATAAGAGACCATATAAGGAACATTAAAGATCAGATTAGCAGGGTTGCCGTTCTGTAGCATTTTTCCGTTTACGGTAAGCCATAAACGCAAATTATGAACGTCTTCAATTTCATCGGGTGTTGCGATAAAAGGACCTATTGGCGCAAATGTATCGGCACTTTTTCCTTTTACCCATTGCCCATTACGTTCTAACTGGAATTCGCGCTCACTATAATCGTTATGTAAAACATAACCTGCAATATGATCAAAGGCGTCGGCCTCTGAAACATACTTAGCTTTTTTACCAATTACGATAGCTAGCTCAACTTCCCAATCTGTTTTCTTGCTATTTTTAGGAATTTCCACATCATCGTTAGGGCCAACTATCGCTGAAGTAGCTTTGAAAAATACAATCGGTTCTGACGGTATCTGTGCATTTGTTTCTGCAGCATGGTCTTTATAGTTTAAACCAATACAGATAAGCTTCGATGGACGTGCAAGTGCGGGACCAAGTCGTACACCTTTGTCTACCTTAACTAATTCATTAACCTTGATAGCTTCTTTTAATTTATCAATCCCATCTCCTGCAAAGAACTCTTCGTTGTAATCGGCAACCAATGCAGATACATCAAAGTATTCTTCATTGATCATTACACCTGGTTTTTCTTTGCCTGCTTCACCAAATCTTATTAATTTCATTGTATGTTAATTTTAATGTTATGTTTTTTAAGTGTTTAATGTAGTAAATCCACCATCGATAGGATAGTCGCATCCAGTGATGAAGGAAGCTTCGTCGCTACACAAGAATAGCGCTAAAGCACCAATTTCTTCTGGTCTGCCCATGCGCCCGATAGGCTGGCTTTTCGAGAGTTTTTCAAACATTTCTGGAATGTTGTCTGGGTAATTCTTTGCTAAAAAGCCATCCACAAAAGGTGTATGTACCCTTGCCGGAGAAATAGAATTACATCTAATGTTTTCATTAAGGTAATCTTTCGCAACACTCATTGTCATTGCTTTCACCGCACCTTTTGCCGCGCTATAAGCGAAACGATCTGGTAAACCAACTAACGATGCGATTGATGCCATGTTAATAATTACACCGCCGCCTGATAACCGAAGCTGTGGGATAGCAGCATATAGGCAATTATAGACCCCTTTTACATTTACATTCATGATACGATCGAAATCATTTTCTGAAGTGGTGTCTACTTTTCCAACATGGGCAATCCCTGCATTATTAACCAAGATATTGATGCCACCAATATGACCAAAAGTATCAATAACTTGTTGGTGATTGGATACATCGCAAGCATAACTAAAAGCTTTGCCCCCTTCATTTTCAATTTCAGCTAAAGTTGACGCTGCTTGCTCAATATTTAATTCTAGTACATGAACTTCTGCGCCCTGTTTTGCTAATGCGAGTGCAATTGCTTTTCCAATTCCGCTACCTCCACCTGTAACTATGGCTTTTTTACTTTGTAATGAAAACATAATTTATCCTATTTTTATTTGAGAAGCATTGTCATTCGAAAGATATGATTTTGCTTGCATTTATTACGATATTTTTTTCTGGGTAGAAAATTATCTTACTACAAATAAAACTGTTATTAGATGTTCTTCATTCTATGTTATTGCCTAATTAATATGCTATATTGGCATAGTTAGTTCCGATTTTAGCAGTCAATTGTTATTTAACGCAATAAATCAGATAGATAATTTAGGCTTTCCTTCAGTTTTTTATAATTGTTGTAACTTTATTGGTGAATATATTATTTATTGGTGAATTATTTATTAAGTTTACATATACTATATAAAGAATGAAAACAAGTTGAATGAGAAGTTTAATAATTTTTATCTCCCTGTTGTTTATTGCACCTATTATCGTGAACGGCGAGGCTACACCTAAAGAGGACTATACAGTTTTTCTTTCTACACAAATAAGTGCGCATCCCAGAGTTGGCTTTGGTGCTGAGAAATTAATGAAAGAATTAATGCGTCTTGGCTATAATTTAAAACTAACGGCGGTTGATTATAATTCAAAAATTAAACTGCTAAATAAAGCGATTGTCATTAGTGTGATCGATGACGCCGTATTGGGCAAAATAATTCCACAAGAGATTAAGGATAAGGTAGGGCAGGCAGGTAAGGAAGGTTTCACTATAGCTACTACAAAAGAAGGGACGCTTTATATTGTAGGTGCCGATGCTTCAGGTACATTATATGGATGTATGGAGATGCTAGATCGGCTCAAGGTTAATGCGAAAGTTCCTACTCAAATTAATGTAACAGATCATCCTCAAATGGTATTGAGGGGAACTTGTATCGGTTTGCAGAAACCAGATTATTTACCTGGACGCGACGTTTATGAATATCCTTATACGCCAGAAAGTTTTCCGTGGTTTTACGATAAGGCCTTGTGGTTAAAATATTTAGATATGATGGTAGAAAACCGTTATAACTCTCTTTATTTATGGAATGGACACCCTTTCTCCTCGTTGATCAAATTAAAAGAATATCCTTACGCAGTAGAGGTTGAGGACGCCACCTTTAAAAAGAATGAAGAGATTTTTAGGTTCTTAACCAAAGAAGCCGATAAGCGCGGGATTTGGGTAATTCAAATGTTTTATAATATTCTAATTCCCAAGCCATTTGCTGAAAAACACGATCTAAAAACACAAGATAGAAATAGGCCTATTATTCCTTTAATAGCCGATTATACGCAAAAGTCTATTGCAGAGTTTGTGAGGAAATATCCTAATGTTGGTTTGATGGTGGCTTTGGGAGAAGCGATGGAAGGAGTGGGACAAGATGATGTAGATTGGTTTACGAAAACAATTATACCAGGCGTTAAAGATGGCTTAAAAGCTGCAGGGATTAAAACAGAGCCGCCAATTGTGTTAAGGGCTCATGATACAGATGCAGCAATGGTGATGAAAGCAGCACTGCCTATTTATAAGAATTTATACACCGAGGCGAAATTTAATGGAGAAGCACTAACTACCTATGAGCCAAGGGGAAGCTGGGCTCAACTACACCGTAATTTAAGTGCAATTGGTACTGTTCATATTTCAAATGTGCATATATTGGCTAATTTGGAGCCGTTTCGATATGGCTCAGCAGATTTTATTCAGAAATCTGTACAGGCAATGCACAAAATATATGGCTCTAATGGTTTGCATTTGTATCCTCAGGCTTCCTACTGGGATTGGCCTTATTCGGCCGATAATGTGAAGGGAAGGCAGTTGGAAGTAGAGAGAGATTGGATTTGGTACAAAACATGGGGACGCTATGCTTGGAATGCCGACAGAAATAGACTAACTGAGATTAACTATTGGGGCAAACAACTAGCAACAACTTATGGCACTAAGCTAGCAGGTGGAAAGGCTATTTTAACGGCTTATGAAGAATCGGGTGAAATTTCCCCTAAACTGCTGAGGCGATACGGAATAACCGATGGGAATCGTCAAACAATGACACTGGGTATGTTGATGAGGCAATTGATTAATCCTTTTCGTTATGGTTTATTTACATTGATGTATGAATCTGAAGCCCCTGAGGGTGAGATGATTATTGAATACGCAGAGAAAGAATGGAATAAACAACCGCACATTGGCGAGACTCCCGTACAGGTGGCTAATGAAGTTATTGAACATGGTAAGAAGGCTTTAGCGGCAATTAATTCTGCTTCCAAGGAAATAACAAAGAACAAAGAAGAGTTTGCACGTTTAAAAAACGATATGTATTGCTACAATGCGATGGCCAATGCATATGCCGAAAAAGTTAGAGCGGCACTACACATTCTCCGATTTAAATATTCTTATAGATTAAGTGATTTAGAAGCCGCTTTACCCTTTTTAGAAAGAAGTTTAATTCATTATAAAGAATTGGTTAAATTAACCGAAAAAGATTATCTGTACGCTAATAGTATGCAAACTAAGCAGCGTAAGATCCCGATGAGAGGGGTTGATAAAACCTTTATTACTTGGAAAGAAATGTTGCCTGTGTATACGGCTGAGCTCGATCACTTCAAAAGAAGTATCGATTCATTAAAAAATACTAAAGGAAGAGTTGCAGCACAGATAGTTCCTTTTAAAAATGCTGATGTATTGATAAAAAATGCACTTCAGCTTAATAAACTCAATAAATCAGCAACGGTGTTTACAGATACCATAGTAAAAATTAAAGAGATTACCGAGAAATTAATCGGTTTACAAAGCATATCCTATAGTAAATCGGCACAGGCTAAAACTGGTACGGAAATTACGTTCACAACTAAAAAACCTGTGAAATTGTTGATAGGTTACTTCAATGAGAAAAATCCAAAGTATTTAGCTGCACCACAATTAGAAACAGATGCTAGCGCGAATAACTATGGACAATCGGAAATAAAGATTTCCAATGCTATCATAGTTGAGGGCTATCCTCCAGTAAATGTCCACGCTTTTTCATTTGCGGCAGGTACCCACACCCTTAATTTAGGCAAAGGTGAATGCTTGGTTTTAGGTTTTATTGATGACAATGAGGAATTAAGGATTTTTAATGCCGGCCTCGACGGTCGGGGAAGAGACATAGATTGGTTATTTGAATAATGGTAAAAAGAATAGTAATTACAGCTGTGCTAATAGCTAGTTTAGCTTTTACAGTTGCTGCACAAGAAAAAAACGATAAGCTAAAGAAATATATAACCTATTTTAATAGCATAGATACCGAGGCGGTCAAAAATTACATCCCCAATGCCGAATCTTATCAATGGTTATTAGAAAATATTCCTTTATTGGAATGTCCAGATCAGGTGATAGAACAGAATTACTATTACCGATGGTGGACATTTCGTAAGCATTTGGTTAAAACCCCGGTTGGCTTTATTTTTACAGAATTTATAGAGCCGGTAAAGCACGCTGGGAAATTTAATGCAATTAGTTGCGCCTTAGGCCACCACCTTTATGAGGGAAGATGGCTAAAGAACAATAGCTATTTACAGGAGTATATTAAGTTTTGGTTATACCGTGCAGATGTTGGCGAAACAAAACCGCGTTTTCACCAATTTAGCAGTTGGGTTGATGATGCAGTTTATCAAAACCATTTAGTTAAACCAGACCAAGCTTTTTTAAAGCAGATATTGCCGGCATTAGCTGCTGATTACGATAAATGGCAAAAAGAAAGGCAATTAAAAAGTGGCTTATTCTGGCAGCACGACGTAAAAGATGGGATGGAGGAATCGGTAAGTGGATCAAGAAGGGATGAAAATAGACGTCCTACGATTAACAGTTATATGTATGCCAATGCAATAGCATTAGCCAATATAGCTAAGTTATCGAATAATGAAACACTTAAATCAACATATCAAGCTAAAGCTTCGTTCATTAGAAAACTAGTTTTAGATAGTTTATGGGATGCTTCAGGATCTTTCTTTAAAACTAAACATTCCAAAGGCAACCTTGCAAAGGCACGTGAAGCAATAGGTTTTGTTCCTTGGGATTTTAACTTACCAGTAGATAAACCTGAATATGCAAAAGCCTGGGATCAGTTGTTGGATACCAGTGGATTTAATGCTCCTTGGGGCTTAACTACTGCAGAGCGTAGAGAACCTACTTTCAGAACACGCGGTACCGGTCATAGTTGTGAGTGGGATGGAGCTCTATGGCCATTTGCAACATCACAGACACTCAAAGGTCTTGCAAACTTGTTAACCAATTATAAAAATCATGGGAAAATGACCGCTGATGTGTTTTATAATGAATTGCATAAATACGCACTTTCTCATACTAAAAATGGCAAACCATATATCGGCGAATACCAGGATGAGAAAAATGGAGAATGGTTAAAAGGTGATAATCCGAGGAGTAGTTTTTACAATCATTCTACTTTTAATGATTTAGTAATTAATGACTTAATAGGTATAAAGCCTCGAGCCGACAATATCTTAGAAATCAACCCGCTTATCCCAAAAGGAAAATGGGACTGGTTTAGACTTGCTAATGTGACTTATCATGATAAGACAATTGACATAGTTTGGGATAAAACCGGTAAAAAATATAATCAAGGGCAGGGTTTTCAAGTTCTCGTAAATGGTAAACAGGTTTACAAAGGAAAAGAACTAAAAGCGGTAAAGGTTGAGATGAAATAAAAGATTTATAACATGAAACACCTAAAAATTTTGATCCTCACCTTGCTAGTGGGTTACAGTTTTAACCTTAGGGCACAATCCTATTACAATGTGCTTAATTATGGCGCAAAAAATGATAGCAGCAAATTAGCTACCCTGGCCATCAAAAATGCCATCGATGCTGCGTCAAAAAAAGGTGGAGGTACTGTTTATTTTCCAGCTGGGAAATACTTAACCGGACCAATCCATTTAAAAAGTACTATCACTATTTTAATTGATGCAGGTGCTGAACTTCATTTCAGTGATAATTTTGACCATTATCTTCCCATGGTTAAAAGTAGATATGAAGGGGTAGATGTAACTAGTTTTTCTCCATTATTCTATGCTTATAAAGCAGAAAATATAGCCATTATGGGGAGGGGAATTATTGACGGCCATGGTAAAAAATGGTGGGATTTTGTAGAGGGTTACAAAGAAGGTCAACCCCGCTCAAAGTGGCAGCTTAAATTTGATGAATTGAATAAGGATATTCTTTTGCCAGACGATCCGAAGCAGATGAAAAGAGGTTTCTTAAGGCCTCCATTTATTCAAACAATGCACTGTAAAAACCTATTGATCCAAGGTATAACTATTCGCAATTCACCATTTTGGACGGTTAATCCTGAGTTTTGTGAAAACGTAACCGTTCATGCAGTAACCATCACTAATCCTCACTCGCCCAATACAGATGGTATCAATCCAGAATCCTGTAAAAATGTAAGGATATCCGATTGTTATATCAGTGTGGGTGATGATTGTATCACCATTAAATCTGGGAAAGATGAGCCCGGAAGAAGAACTGCTGTTGCAGCCGAGAATTACACCATCACTAATTGTACCATGCTTTCTGGTCACGGTGGGGTAGTTATTGGAAGTGAAATGAGTGGTGATGTACGGAAAATTACGATTGCCAATTGCGTATTTGATGGAACTGAAAGAGGAATACGGATAAAAACTGCAAGAGGTAGAGGTGGGGTGGTCGAAGAAATTAGAGTAAGCAATATCATCATGAAAAACATTCGCGATCAAGCTATTGTATTGGATATGCAGTACGCTAAAACTAATCCAGAGCCAGTTTCTGAACGTACGCCTCGCTTTAAAAATATTCATTTTAGCAATATTACCGGCCAAACTAATCAGGCTGTTTATATTAATGGCTTGGAAGAGATGCCAATAGAAAATATTACTTTCAATGATATTAACTTAGATGCCAAAACAGGTTTTGATATCAATAATGCGAATAGGATAGAATTACACAATGTAACTGTAAATACACAGATCGGTGCTGGAGTGAAAGCTTTGAAAGTGGATTATCTGGTGATTGACGGGGTGAAAACATTTACACCAATACCTAATACGCCTACTATAGATTTGAAAAATGTGAGTAATGCTTTTATCTACAATGCATTTCCCATTCAAAGTGAATCAAACTATCTGCATCTGAGTGGATCAGAAACAAAAAATATTACCTTGGGGAATAATAATTTTAGGAACATTAAAAATCCAGTTAAACGCGAAGTTGATGTGCCTGAACAAATCACTAAAATCGAATAAC
>DATJDT010000508.1:0-3090 GCA_035497275.1 Pedobacter sp. | reverse complement strand
TCACCAGGGAGTTTTTTAATGAGACCGCTGTAACTTAGATAAAATATAAGATATGAGCCACCGTAAGCTATTAGATAAGCAATATGTGGTTGACTTTCGAACAACCACGCAAGTAGAAATGGAATATAGAGTAAAAGGTAGCGAAGTGGATTAGTTGATTGCATTTAACTCATTCATTATAATTTGTGATTGTATTTGGATTGTCCAGTTATCAATTATTCTTGAAGACTGATCCCCCATTTCCATTAAATTTCCTTTCTCACTTGTTAGTTCTTGTAATCTTGTAAGGAGATTGCTTTTATTTTCAGCTTCAAATATAAAACCATTGAGGCTATTTACAACTAAATCTTGAGCGCAACCAACCTTGTTTGAAACTAAAATAGCCTTACCGGCTGCCATTGCTTCATTAACTGCTAAACCCCATGTTTCTCCGGGTCCTTTTGACGGTAGGCAAAATAAATCACAAGCCTGATAAATAACAGGCATCTGGCTTTGATTTTGGAAGTCTAAAAAATGGACTTTATTTGTCACCCGAGCATGATTAATGCTAGATGAAGAGCGCATATTCGCTTTCGCCTCTAAGTGCTGATTCAATTTACCATTACCGACAAAAAGTAAATGAACATTATTATTGTCCAATTCTTCAAATGCGGATAAAAGAATTTCAGGATCTTTTTTTTCTTCAAATTTGCCAGCAAAAACAATTAAGATTTCCTCATTTTTAATATTTAAAGATTTTTTTAATTCTTTAACTTCTTCCAACCTGTTTTGGCTAAATCTATCATTGTCTATCGCATGGGGAGCAAAGATTAATTGCTGTGGTTTCAATCCTAACGCCTTATAATAGGCTTTATTAGCTTTTCCAACATAAAATGCTTTATCAATATGTCTATAAACCCAGGTTAAAAATATCCTTCTAAGGTATTTTTTCAAACTTGGTTTTTCGTCTAGTAAATTAGAATCCCCCCTAAACCATACTGGAACTTTGCCTTTGAAGTAACGTAAGGCTTTCAAATGGCTTTTATAAGACCAGCCATATACCAAAATTGCATTGGGATTAAATTCTGTAATCTTATCAATCAAAGTGGGATTGTTAATTCCTTTAAAGTGATGTGAGCCAGGTTGCTCAGCTTTATTTTCTAAAAATTCGAAGTCGTAATCCTCAAGTAATGGAATATCCCATTTAACGGCACGCTTAAAGCCTGAATCGTAATCATTTTGTTCGCCTAATGTGTAGAAGACTTTCAAAATGCATTCCTTAGCTAGCAGCTTAAATACAGGTGCATAGTATTGGATTGGGTGGGTTGTTATAATGGCTAATTTGCGGAGCATTTTTTGTTTAAGGTATACAAGATAGTTTGTAAAAACCTTCCCTTAGATTGTTTGATTAAAAATTTTGAAATGATTTGCAGTAGCTACTCTCTTCTTTATAAAATCCATATCACGTAGATAAATAGTATTTGATTCGCCAAATTTCTCTAGTGCTTCAATTTTTCGAGTAAAAGGAAAGTATCGAAACGGTGTGAATGAAAAAGATAGCAATTTCCTATGAATCAGATCTTCATCATACCCATATCTTTCGCCGCTTCCATTTAATTCGATGATAATAGCTTTCAGGCTTGGATCATGTAAAATATTCTCTGCGCCATTTAATACTTCAGTTTCGAATCCTTCTACGTCTATTTTAATTAAAATCGGCTTGGCAAACTGATTATAATCATTTAATGCCACAATTTGAACTTCAATGGTGTTATCTTGTTCTTCAAATTTTGTAACGACATGATTTGTTGTGTCTTCACCAGAGCTAAATTTGATAACCCCTTTTTCCTTACCTACCCCTTTATTTTCTAATTTTACTAAATGGCTGATTTGATTGAGATCGATATTGCGTTTTAATATATCAAAGGTCGAGGGAACAGGCTCAAATGAAATGGATTTTGCTTTACACACCGAAGATGCTAGTAAAGTATAGGATCCGACATTTGCGCCAACATCAAAAAATGTATCTTCACTTCGCAAAAAATGTAATAAAAAGCCCATCTCTTCGAATTCATGCAAACCTGTATAAATATTACCTGTTATTCCTGTCAATCCTTTTTTTGCAAAAAAATACGTTTGATGAAGGAATTTAACTTTTATAAACTTGGAATTTAATCTTGATTTTAGCTGCCACCGAATAAATCTCCAATAGGCAGACACTAGGTGTTTTTTAGCAAGTTGGTGACTATGGATAAATCCGAAGGTTCTTTTAACTGCATTCATTATTGATAACTTGATTAAAAAGTTTACATTGATTTTTGCACATATTTTCTGCGGTATATTTGTCAAATGATTTCCAGTTAAGATTAGGTGATACTAACTTTCCCGAAGAAGCTTCAACCAGGTAATCGTAAATCTTATTCGTTGATTGTTCTTTAGGCTCAATTAAAGAAATTACTTGCCCGGCTCCACAATCAGTAATAATTTGTGCGGCGCTACTCTTTGGATGAAAAAATGCTAAAAGTGGCCTTTCTGCAAGAATATAAGGATAAATTTTTGAGGCGGTATATTGCGGATCATCCGATCCAATAATCATTAAAGCATCAGCAGTTATAAGCCTAAAAATATTTTCATAAAACGGAATTCGATCCGTCTGTTCAAATACATAGTCGTCTATTCCTATTTGTTTGGCTATAGGTTCAATAGTTTTAATACCTTGCCCTTTCGGTGCATAACTAGTACCAATAAAATGAAATCTAATTTTATCAAAGATTTCTTTATCAGTTATTAGACCTCTTTTAAAAGTAGTGAACAGAAGATGAAGTGCATCTTTCATATCATGTCCCCCTCTTCCTACATACACAAAATTGAAAAAAGTCGTTTCAATAGGGAAATTAAGTTTAAAGTCTTCCAAATTACGTTTAACCAAATCAAAATCCTGTTTAAAAGCTCCAAATGTGATCACCTTTTTCGGAATATGCATTAGTCTTGGGTAGCGAGATTCTAATGTATCTAGATAGGCTTGAGATACACTAATTAAGCCGTCAACTTTGTGCATGGCAACAGGCTCTAGCGCTTTATTTAATCTATAAGAAAACCAGTATTTGGGTG
>DATJDT010000507.1:0-4451 GCA_035497275.1 Pedobacter sp. | reverse complement strand
GTGAGCGTTACCTCATTGTAACCACTGCAGCGAGAACGGGTTCGGAAGCAACAAATTTCCTAGTTTATGACATCACCAAAGGTGATAATGTAAAAGATGCTTTGACAAATTTAAATAATCAGCCTTCTGTAGTTCCGGTATTTCAGTATTCGCTAATGGGTCCTGTAAACACATCGCCCGCTTCGCAAACAGGTTTTTATGTTAAAAAAGATGGCTCGGGTAACGATGTATCGTTAATGCTGTATGCTGGTGCAAATGATGCAGGATTCGTGTTTTTTGAATTTCAAAAGAAAGTTGCTTTAGATTAAATCGATGAAGAAAAATCCTTTATACCTAATAGCAGTGCTTTTAACAGCACTGCTATTAAATGCCTGTAAGAAAGGTGACGACGATGTTAACCCCGATCCGCCTAAACCACCAGTAAATACAGAACTCCTTTTCCCTAAAAAGGAAATGAGAGCGGTTTGGATTGCCTCGGTTTATGGTTTAGACTGGCCCCAAAGTGTGTATACCATAGCAGGCCAGAAGCAGCAATACATAAACTATCTTGAAAAATTTAAGCAGCTCAATATCAATGCTATCTATTTTCAGGTTAAAGGAATGGGAGATGCGTTTTATAGTTCTAGTTATGAGCCATGGAGCGCAGCCATCACCGGAACGAGAGGAGTAGATCCAGGATATGACGTGCTTAAGTTTATGATTGATGAAGCTCATGCCAGAGATATTGAATTTCATGCATGGATGAATCCCTATCGGGTAGCAACACGAGCCAGTGCCAGTAGTTCATTTCCTGCCCTTCATTCTTCTGTTAAAGCAGAATGGGTGCTAGACTTTCCAACCATTCAAATTTATAACCCAGCATTACCCGAAGTAAGACAGCGACTAGTTGATATTGTCAAAGAAACCATCACCAAATATGATGTTGATGGGATACATTTCGATGATTATTTTTATCCAGAAGGCCAAACGTTTTCAGATCAGGCAGATTTTGTAAAATACGGGGCTGGATTAAGCAACATTCAAGATTTTAGGCGCGAGAATGTAAATAAGGCAATAAAAGGTGTGTATGATGTTATTGTAGCAACGAAACCAGGGGTAGTGTTTTCTGTTTCGCCTGCTCCAGAAATTACTAAAAACTTTAATAGCCTATATGCCGATGTTAAAAAATGGAATCAAGAAGGATGGGTGGATGTGGTAATTCCTCAACTATACCAAGAGATTGGTAATCAATACAACGATTTCCAATTGCGACTTGCAGAATGGACGAATAATAGCTATAAAGCAGCTTTAATGGTGGGACATGGCTTTTATAAATTTGGAGATGCTACCATGCCTTCGGCTTTCCAAACATCGGGAGAATTACAAAGGCAATTTGACTTAACTCGGCTGAATAAAAAAGTAATAGGAAATGCAATGTACAGTGCTAAGTATATTAATGCTAACAAAGTAGGTATTACCGATAAGCTTGCTGCAATTTATAAAGATCCCGCTGTTATGCCTTTTGTAGGTCGTGCTGTAGCACCTGTTCCTACTGCCGCTACAAATGTTAGGATAGAAAATGGAGAATTAAAATGGAATACTTCAGGAAATGAAAAATCTGTTGTTTACTATTTTTCGGATTTAAAGAAAGAAGGAAAGGTACTCACGATTATCAAAGGAAATACCATTTCAATCCCTACCAATGGATATTATGCGGTTTCAACATTAAATACTGATAACCAAGAAAGTAAACCGTCTGATGTAGTTGAAAAAAAATAGCTAGATCTTTGCATCATTTACTTCAATCCAATGTCCATCTGGATCCTGAAGATAGATTTGATGAATACCATCTGGTCTAAGCGTGACTTCATTTATGACTTTGCTAAAGTTCATGTAGGTGATTTTTTTGTCCTGTAGCTTCTTTATAAATGTTTGGATAGAGGGTGTGCTGAAGCATAAATGCTCCTCGATAAAATAATTGCCTTTAACTTTTGCACCAGATATGATATGAAGTGCTGAATTGGGTCCTAAGCTAAACCAGGTATGTTTTTGATCGTTAAAAGGATTGGGTATTTCTTGGAGTTCAAAAAAATGATGATAAAAATCTGAAGCTACTTTTAAATCGGCTACATATAATGCAATATGGTTTAATGTGGCTGGTTTTGAAGGGGTATTGGTTTGTGCAAACGAGGTAAAAGTGATGCCTATACAGCATAAAAAAGCTAAAAATACTGTTGTTGATTTCATTTGTTAATTTGCTAAGCTATTCAATATGTTAGGCTACTTGGTTTATTTTCTGAGGTTGAACAATAGTACAAAGCGCCACCTTAGGGAAATCCATAAACCTGGTCTTAGTAAGAGTCGACCCGGTACTATAATGCTCTACAGCCAACTGAAACAGCTCAGTTACCTTGGCATTGTCGGGCTGCTCGTCGGTTAATGAGTTAAGCAGTTGGGTTTCTTTGGGGTTTTCAGGAAGAAGTTGAATTCTAACTGTATTTTTGGAGACGTTTTGGTAGTGGTATTTCATTTGATGCGTTGTGTTTGGCTAAGATAGCAAGGGTTAAGCGCAAATGCAAGGGGGTATTTTTTACCTATTGTTTATCTGTCAAACGTTTGCGCAATCTTATTTATTAATATTTTCTTTTTGAGGTTAAACTGTATGTAACTTTCGAATAACAAGACATCTATAACCAAAGAAATATAAACACATGAAGGAAAATATATCAGCAAACAGAAGAAGCTTCCTAAAAGGGGGGCTTGCGCTGGGAGGTCTCTCTTTGTTAAATCCAATGATGGCTGTTTCTAGCCCGATTGTAAATGACGATAAAGATTTTAAGATCATTGCGGGACCGTATTTACAAACAGATTTTAACAACGGAATGTCTGTTCTTTGGATTACGAATAAGAACTGCAATAGTTGGGTAGAATATGGCGATTCGGCCAGTGATATGAATAAAAAGGCCTACGGTGATGGTGAATTAGGACTGCTGCCTGCTGGACGCTTACATTGCATCAAATTGCAGGATCTAAAACCAAACAGCACGTATTATTACAAAATAGCATCGAAAGAAATAACAAATTTTCAACCATATAAAGTTACTTATGGCGAAACTATTTTTGGAACGACTGAACATTTTTTAAGTGTTGACTTAAAAAAGGAAGAGGTTTCTTTTGTCATGTTAAACGATATCCATGATAGACCGAATTCCATTCCTGAACTTTTAGATTTAGATAAAGGAAATCAACGCGACTTTGTATTCTTTAACGGAGATGTTTTCGACTACCAAACAAATGAGCAGCAGATTATAGATCACATGCTTCAGCCATGTATAGATTATTTCGCTAAAACAACGCCTTTTTTGTACGTTAGAGGCAATCATGAAACTAGGGGAGTGTTTGCGCGCGACTTTAAGGCATACTTTAATCAGGTAGGTTATACTGCATTTACATTAGGGCCAGTACGCTTTGTAATTTTAGACACGGGAGAGGACAAGGAAGATAATCATACAGTGTACGCTGATTTAGTTGATTTTGATCACTATAGAGCGCAACAAGCAATTTGGCTGGAGAGAGAAATTAACAAGAAAGAATTCAAAAAAGCATCTTTCCGTATTGTATTGATGCATATACCACCACGTTACTCTGGAGATGCACATGGACCAAAGCATTGTACCGCGCTTTTTGAACCCATCATGAATCGTGGTAAAGTTGATATTGTTTTGAGTGGACATACACACAGCTATAAGGTTCACCCGCCTGCTAAAGGTTTAAATAACTATCCAATTATTATTGGTGGTGGACCCACAAAAGGTAAAAGAACCATCACTAAGGTAGTAGCAACTAAAACTGAACTAAAGGTGAGCATGCAAGGTGATTCTGGCTTAGAGGTAGGTAGTTATATTTTAAGAAGATAGTTAGGAACAAACGTTTGCGCACACTCACAAATCAAAATTTATTTGTAGCAAAATAACGCATGTATCAACGATAAGCGTTTTTTATAGGGTCAAAATAACATCAGATTTTGTCAATATTGACTAGGTTTAGCATCATGATTAAACCTAAATTGTGCCTGTTATTTAATTCTATTTATAGCAGAAATGCCCCAAGCTAACAAATATGTTGATCCAGATAAGGCTATACTCGCGCAACTCAAAGAGGGCAGTGAGCGGGCATTTCATCAAATCTATAGCTTATATAGCGAACGTATTTATGGCCGGCTGATTAAATTGTTGAAAGATGAAGACGTTGCAGATTCAGTATTGCAAGATGTTTTCCTGAGAATATGGGAACGCAGAGATAAAATTGATCCTGAACAACCATTTAAGGCTTATCTATACAAAATTGCTGAGAATTTTGTATATGATCATTTTCGCAAAGTAGCCAGAGATTTAAGGCTCCAGGTAAGGTTACGCCAGATGACTTCCGAATTGTATGTTCATATTGAAGAGGATATTTTTAAAAAAGAAAAC
>DATJDT010000506.1:0-6358 GCA_035497275.1 Pedobacter sp. | reverse complement strand
AAAAAGGAAGCGTTATTGATATGACCGATTATATCAATAGTGATAATGATATTTTTTATTTTAGTTCACCAGCTGCAAAAACACGTTTTAGATTAGGCAATCAGGCAGCTGATAGAAGTTACATTTTAAACGTACGCAGTTTTCCAACCAATGTTGAAATCACGGCAGTAAAAACCTATAGCTTGGTAGCTGCAACGGCAGGACCCGGTGGCGCTGGTGGGGGTGGTTTTGGTGGAGGCGGCGGTGGAGGCGGTTCCGCTACTGTAGAATTAAATGCTTCTTTGGTTATTTTACCTAAAGTTCCTATGAAAGCACGTTACTTCGATTCGCGTGTTGGTTATTTTGCGGTAGGTTATACCGATTTTGATCTTAATCCTCAAGGTGTAAAAGAAATCGAATTAGTAAAAAGATGGAGATTAGAGCCAAAACCGGCTGACGTGGCGAAATATAAAAGAGGAGAATTGGTAGAGCCACAAAAACCAATTATTTTTTATATTGATCCTGCAACTCCAAAAAAATGGGTGCCATATTTAATCGCAGGTGTTAACGATTGGGCCAAGGCATTTGAAAAAGCTGGATTTAAAAATGCAGTGATGGGTAAAGTTGCTCCTACAAAAGAGCAAGATTCTACCTGGAGCCTAGACGATGCTCGTAACTCGGCTATCGTTTACAAACCATCAGAAATTGCTAATGCTAGTGGCCCAAGTATTTCGGATCCAAGAAGTGGAGAGATTATGGAAAGTCATATTAACTGGTTCCATAATGTTCAAAAATTAGTGCACGATTGGTATATGATCCAAACTGCAGCTGTTGATTCAAGAGCTCGTAAAATGACTTTTAGTGATGAATTGATGGGTGACTTGATCCGTTTTGTTTCATCTCATGAAGTAGGACATACTTTAGGCTTACGTCATAATTATGGTTCCAGCTCAACTGTACCTACCGAGAATTTACGGAATAAAAAATGGGTTGAAGAAAATGGTCACACACCTTCAATTATGGATTATGCCCGTTTTAACTATGTAGCACAACCAGAAGACAATATTAGCGCTAAAGGATTATATCCACGTATTGGTGATTATGATAAATGGGCAATTGAGTGGGGCTATAAATATTTCCCTGATAGCAAGTCTGTTGCTTCTGATATGGCTATTTTAGATAAAATGACTACCGAGTCGGCTAAGAATAGGCGTTTATGGTTCGGTACCGAAACCAATTCAGATGATCCGCATTCACAAAATGAAGATTTGAGTGACAATGCAATGAAAGCAAGTGATTATGGTATCAAAAATCTAAAAGTAATTTTAACTAACCTACCTGAGTGGACCAAAGAAAAAGGCGAAGGTTATGAGAACTTAGCGAATATGTACGGGCAGTTAACAACTCAGTTTGGTCGCTATATGGGGCACGTTGCTAAAAATATTGGAGGTATTTATGAAAATCCAAAAACTGTAGATCAAGCAGGCCCTGTTTACGAGCGTACTTCTGCCGCTACGCAAAAGGAAGCAATGGACTTCTTAAATAGAAATTTATTTACTACACCAAAATGGATGTTAAATCAAACCATTATGGACAATATTGAAGGAAATCCTTTGGAAGTTGTATCAAGACTTCAAGGAAGTACTTTAACTCGCTTATTAAGTAATAACACTTTGAGTAAATTAGTTGCGGCTGAAGCAACTGATGGTGCTACAGCTTACAAGATTACCGATTTATTTGCCGATTTAAATGCTGCGATCTTCACTGAGTTAAAAGCTAATTCGGTAATTGATATATATCGTCGTAATTTACAAAAGGCCTATATAGAAAAACTAATCGCTATTGTAAAGCCTGCTCCCGCTCCAACTGCTATTAATGCTGTATTGGGTGGCGGTAGAGGTGGCGCTAGTGGTGGTGGCGGTTTAACTGCAGCGCAAAGCGATGTGCTCTCAGTAGTTAAAGGTCAGTTAAAAGAATTGCAAGGTTCAATTAAATCAGCCTCGAATAATCAGGCCGATACATTGAGTAAATATCATTTAACTGATTTGAATGACCGTATCGAAGCTGCTTTAAGCTTTAAAGATTAACAAAAATATAATTTTAATCAAGCGCTCAGAATTTTACTTCTGGGCGCTTTTTTTATGGAGTTAACTTATCCACATTTTTACTTACTTTTTCAAAGTACCCAATGCATAATCCCTGAAATTGATTATGTTGGGCATATTCCTCTTTACCACTCCACCTAACACTCCACCTACCACTTTGACAAAGTGGTAGGGAGGAATATATTTTCCTAGGCAAAGGGTTTAAAAATTAATATCTTTGCGCAAAATATAAAAACATGGCATTACAATGTGGTATAGTAGGTTTACCAAATGTGGGTAAATCAACCTTATTCAACTGTTTATCTAACGCAAAAGCACAAGCTGCAAATTTTCCATTCTGTACAATAGAGCCAAATGTTGGGGTAATTACCGTTCCTGATGATCGCTTAACAAAATTGGCAGAGTTGGTGAAGCCAAATAAAGTTCAACCTAATACAATTGAAATTGTAGATATAGCAGGTTTAGTAAAGGGTGCGTCGAAAGGAGAGGGACTTGGAAATCAATTTTTAGGAAATATCAGGGCAACTAACGCAATTATTCATGTATTACGTTGTTTTGATGACGGAAATGTAATTCATGTAGATGGTTCAGTGGACCCTATTCGAGATAAAGAAATCATTGATACTGAATTGCAATTAAAAGATTTAGATACAGTTGGAAAAAGAATACAAAAAGTAGAAAAAATGGCTAAAACTGATAAGGAAGCCAAAAGAACTTTTGATATTCTAACTATTATTAAAGCACATTTAGAAACTGGTAGTTCTGTTCGTTCGGCGGCTTTACAGACTGAGGATTTCGATTTCATCGAAGATTTAGGGCTGTTAACTCAAAAACCAGTGATGTATGTGTGTAATGTTGATGAAAATTCTGTGTTAACTGGAAATGCTTATACGGAGAAAGTACAGGCAGCAGTTAAAAATGAAAATGCGGAGGTATTGATCATTTCTGCAAAAATTGAATCAGAAATTGCAGAATTGGATTCGTATGAAGAAAGACAAGAGTTTTTAGCGGATTTAGGTTTGACAGAATCTGGCGTTAATAAATTAATTAGGGCAGCTTATCGTTTGCTTGATTTATATACTTACTTTACGGCTGGTGTGCAAGAGGTGAGAGCTTGGACGATCACTAAAGGTTTTACTGCACCACAAGCTGCTGGTGTAATTCATACGGATTTTGAAAAAGGCTTTATCCGTGCTGAGGTTATAAAATATAATGATTTTGTAACATTGGGTTCAGAAAATGCTTGTAAAGAAGCTGGAAAGTTGGGTGTGGAAGGAAAAACCTATGTAGTGGAAGATGGCGATATCATGCACTTCAGATTTAACGTATAAAGAATCATAGATTTTTAGACTTACGAAGTTTTAAACTTTGTAAGTCTAAAAAAACTATTCCTCATCAATCCTTTTCCCCTTCATTGCCTGGCCAACTGCCATATCCATTAAGCGTTCTGCAAATGGACGGGTAAATTCATTTAATTCATCTGCTTTTTTAAGGATACGATCTTTATCTCCGCTATCCAACGCATCTTTCAATTCGGCTATGATAACAATGGTTAGAGTTAATTCTTGCTCATTTAAAATATTACCGTTTTTCTTGATAAATCTTTCAGCAGTATAAACGAGCTGTTCACCTTCACTTTTAGCCTCAATTAACATCCGCTGTTCTACATCAGATTTGGCATTTTCGATGCTATCAATCAACATTTTTTCTACCGTATCATCATTTAATCCATAACTCGGAACAATATCTATTTCTTGTTTAACCCCAGAACGCAATTCAATTGCCTGTACAGTTAAAATCCCATCTGCATTTAATAAAAAGTTAATGTCGACTTTAGGTAAACCTGCTGGCATAGCTGGAATACCTTTCAAATCAAATTCGGCCAATTTGCGGTTCTCTTTTACCAAATCACGTTCACCCTGATAAACAGAAATCTTCATATTCACCTGCCCATCAATTGAAGTAGTATATTGGCGACCAGCCTTAGTAGGTACCTTGCTATTTCGAGCAATAATTACATCCATTAATCCACCCATTGTTTCAATTCCCAATGAAAGTGGGGTAACATCTAGTAATAGAATATCTGATCTATTCCCCGCCAATATATCAGCCTGGATTGCTGCGCCAAGTGCTACAACTTCGTCAGGATTAAGCTGGTCATGAGGTTGACGATTAAAAAATGTACTTACGGCCTGTTTTACGTAAGGTGTACGTGTTGAACCGCCTACTAAAACAACTTCATCAATAGCCTCTATAGTTAGGTCAGCGTCTGCTAACGCTTGTTTGCAGCAGGCTAAGGTTTCATTAACTTTATCGGCAATTAGTTGCTCAAATGTTTGCTTATCTAAAGTGCACCAAATTTCACCGACTTTTTCATTGTATAAGTTTTGGGTAGATAACGCCTTTTTTGCTGACTCAGCTTGTAAACGAAGTGTTTGCATCAAAATGTTATCGTTGGCAATCACACTGAAATCAAGGTTATTTTTTTCTATCCAATAGTTTAAAATTGCACGGTCAAAATCATCACCACCTAAGAACGTATTTCCATTGGTAGCCAAGACTTCGAAAATCCCATTTTGAATCTGAAGGATAGAAACATCAAAAGTACCTCCCCCTAAGTCGTAAACTGCAATTGTTTTTTGCTGTGTAGGGTCTAAGCCAATTCCATAAGCTAAACTTGCGGCTGTTGGTTCATTTACAATGCGCAATACATCTAGCCCTGCTAATTTACCAGCGTCACGGGTTGCCTGTCGCTGACTATCGTTAAAATAAGCCGGTACCGTGATAACAGCTCTGTTTACTGGTGTTTTTAAGGCATGTTCAGCTCTCGCTTTTAACTCTTTTAAGATTTCGGCCGAAAGTTCTATAGGCGTATAAAATTTATCTCCAGCTTTAATTTTAACTAGTGAATCGCTATCATCATCAATAATTTTATAGCTAAAAATATCTTTATGGCTAGCAACGTCTTTATAAGAACGTCCTAATAAACGTTTTACTGAAAAAATTGTATTAGATGGATCCGTTGTTAAAAATTCCTTTGCTTCATTACCTACTTCCGCATCTCCCTGTGCATTGAAATGTACTACAGAGGGGACTAAGACTCCTTTTCCAGTATCATTTATTACCTGTGGGTTTTTATCGGGATTGATAAAGGCTACTAAGCTATTTGTGGTGCCTAAGTCAATGCCAACAATGATTTCTTCTTTCTGAAATGAGCCTGTAGCTAGGTTGATGGATATTTTTGCCATAAGACTGCAAATTTACATAGTTTATTGCTCACTATTGTTGAAATGTTGTAAAGACTGCGTGGATTTACTTATTGCCAGCCTCCTCCAAGCGCTCTATATAAACCAACACTTGCATTTAGTTGCGCTGTTTTAAGGCTGGTTAGATCCAATTCTCCTTGCAACAGATTCCCTTGGGCAGTAATTACTTCCAAATAATTAGCCATGCCGCTTTTAAAAAGCAGATCTGAATTTTGTACCGCGAGCTGTAAGGTTTTCACTCGCTGTTGTGCAATGATATATTCATTCTTGAGGTTTACGAGTTTTGCTTGCTCATTAGAAACCTCCACTACGGCTGCGATGATGGTTTGCCTGAATCTCAAAACAGCTTGTTCTCTTTCTATCTGCGCTAATTTAAATTGAGTTTTTAAAGCACCGCGCTGAAAGATTGGCTGAGTGATGCCTCCGCCAACAACGCCGAAAAGTGAGGCAGGGATATTAAACCAGTTACTCGCTTTGAATGCATTTAACCCACCACTTGCTGAAATTACCAGGCTAGGATATAATTTGGCATTTGCAATCCCCACATTGGCATTTGAAATAGTCAGATCAAGTTCTACATTTTTTACATCAGGTCTAATACTGAGCATTGTTGCCGGTATACCAAGAGTTAACTGTTCTGGTATGTTTAGCTGCTCAAGGGTGGTCGATCGCTCTATAGCAGTAGGAAACCGTCCAGTTAACATACTCAAAGCATTTTCCTGAATATTGATTTCTTGATTAAGTTGCGGGAGCAATTGCGTGACTTTTAGTAGTTGTGCTTCGGCTTGTTGAACGGCTAGAGAGGTGACCTGCCCAGCGTTAAACTGCATTTTAATCATTTTTAAGGTGTTTTTATTTAGCTCAACACTTCGTTCTGCTACATTTAATTGCGCATCCAACATTAGAAGTCTATAAAAGCCGCTGGCGATGGAGGCAACAATGTGTGTTTGAATAGCTTTTTTAGCTTCAGCAGATTGCAAATAACTGGCATAGGCAATATCTTTTTGC
>DATJDT010000505.1:0-2367 GCA_035497275.1 Pedobacter sp. | reverse complement strand
GGGAATCATTGGAATTGGAAACTATTCCAGAAATTGAATTGATAGAACTTGCTAAATTGTATGAGAAAAGGGGGCTTAGCAAAGAGCTTTCGATTGAAGTTGCAAAACAACTTACTCAACATGATGCACTGGGTGCCCATGCAAAAGATGAGCTCGGGATTAATGAAATTACCAATGCCAAACCCTTACAGGCTGCGATAGCCTCTGCTTCTGCATTTATAGTTGGGGGCATTTTACCGTTAATAGTGGCAATTTCCGCTCCAATAAAATCAATGATTCCTTTTCAATATGCTAGTGCTATTCTCTTTTTAGCAATTTCTGCCATGGCTTCGGCCAAAGCGGGTGGTTCTTCTGCGTGGAAATCCGTGTTTAGGATCTGCTTTTGGGGTACTGTCGCCATGGTGGTATCGGCACTAGTAGGTTATTTTTTTGATGTTAGTGTGAACTAATTGGATATTAACTTCTCTTTAATCTCTAAGAATTTTCGAACATTTTTGTTAGCCTATCTTCAAGGATTGTATAATAATAGTTACGTAATCAATATTAAACTTAATTTTTTATTTTTGATATCGATTTAAAAGCTAAAAGAACTAAATATAGCTAACACAATAAATTAAAACCAGTGACCGATCAGGAAATACAAAAGGAACAGAAAGAAATAAAATCAAATAAACTAATCAATGGCTTGTTGATTGGAATACTTATTGGCGTTTCAGTATACAGTGTAGTGAAAAATGGAGTTGGATTTTTTACATTTTTCCCGTTGTTATTAGCTTATCTTTTATTTTATAATCGAAAAAAGATGAGGCCTTAAATCTCTCCCCTAATTCTTTTTTGAGCTAGCGTAAGTATATCTTTAAATTTCTGTGTCATTATGGATAAGGCTAATTAATATGAAAACAAAATTATTTATCTGGTCGTTCGGACTACTAACTGCGTCTTGGGCCGCAGGGTTTGTTAAAGATTCTAGTTCACCAATACACAAAGGAGTTGTCAGTGCAAATATCATCACTGGTGCCGATCAAACCGGAAAGTATTTATACTATCTAAAAGGAAAGCGAATTGGTTTAGTTGCAAATCAGAGTTCCCAAATAGGCAAGAAAAGTAGTGTGGACAGTTTAGTGAGCCTTGGGATTAAAATTGTAAAGGTGTTTGGGCCCGAGCATGGCTTTAGAGGCAATGCAAGTAATGGGGCCGTAGTAGGCAACGAGATAGATGCTAAAACGGGTATTCCAATCATTTCGTTATATGGAAAAAACGAAAAGCCTACAAAAGAACAGCTAGCTGATGTTGACCTTATGGTTTTTGATATCCAGGATGTAGGCTGTCGCTACTATACTAATATCAATACACTTGAGTATGTAATGGAAGCCTGCGCAGAAAACAATAAAGAACTGCTTATTCTCGATAGGCCAAATCCTAATGCTTATGTGGTAGATGGGCCGGTAATGACCGATGATAAGTTTAAATCTGGCATTGGAATACATTATACCCCTATGACCCATGGTATGACCATAGGAGAATTTGCTCAATACCTTAATGGTGAGGGTTATCTTAAAGAAAAATGCAAAATAAGGATTATTAAAGTTGCGAATTATGATCATGATATGTCTTATGTGCTACCGATAAATCCTTCACCCAATTTAAATACACAACAAGCTGTGATGCTTTTCCCAAGTTTATGCATGTTCGAAGGGACGGCTATTAATGAAGGCCGGGGAACTTATATGCCATTTACAATTTTAGGAGCACCTGCATTAAAGGAAAAGTACTCATTTTCATACAAACCGCTAAGTATTCAGGGAATGAGTGAAAGGCCAAACCACAAAGACACTGTATGCTATGGCCTCGATCTTCGCAACTATGATATCAATAAATTGCGAAAGAGCCGTCAGTTAAATTTAACATGGTTAATAGAACTATACAATGCCTATCCTGACAAGGAACATTTTTTCGGCAAGGAGCGCGCTAGTACAGGTGTATCCCCATTTGATTTGCGTATTGGTACAGATCAGCTTAGAAAGCAGATCATAGCAGGAGTATCTGAAGCCGAAATCAGGAAAAGCTGGGAGCCGGGATTGCAAAAGTTTAAAGCTATACGGAAGAAATATCTTTTATATCCAGATTAACTTGTCGATGAGCTAACCCCATTATTTATGCAGTTAAAGACCGCATTACGTTTTTTTGCCCTAATCTTATCGCCATTTTTTTTAAATGCGCAAAGTAGTATCCGTATCGATAGAATGCGGTGCGAGTATCTGGTAAATCCACAGGGAATAGACGAGCGCTTGCCCAGATTAAGCTGGATATTGCAAGCAACTGATTCGAAGGCATTCGGGCAGCGGCAAACTGCCTACCAGATTTTGG
>DATJDT010000504.1:0-3325 GCA_035497275.1 Pedobacter sp. | reverse complement strand
CTTTTGTTAACATATGCAAAAGAAAAGGGAGTTGTTACCCATGTTTGTCTGGAGTGCCATGTAGAAGATATTGTAGACCATCCAGAGTTGAAGGAGACTTGGGTTATGGTTTCTGGGAGGGAACCATTAAAGTTCGATGCGGTAATTATCTGCACTGGACATCATTGGCCAAAAAAACATGAAGGTAAATTGCCTGGCTATTTTGAGTCTCCATATCCACCATTAAAACTAAGGTTGGCGCTTAACCATCATGTTGCCATTAGAGGCTCTTCGCTTACCGCAATTGATGCAATTAAAACCCTCGCAAGAAGCAATGGCAGGTTTTTTAAAAATGACGATCAGCGTTTAAGTTATCAGCTCTTTGAGCATAGCGAAGATTTTAAGATTAGCATGCATTCCAAGAATGGGATGCTACCAGCTGTTCGCTTTCATTTGGAAGATTCTCACTTGCATAATGACTCATTACTAAGTACAGCGGAAATTGCAGCGCATATTACACGGAATAATGGGTTTTTGTCACTCGATTACATTTTCGAGAACGATTTTAAGGCAGTTTTCAAAGAGAAGGATCCAATATTTTACAAAAAAATTAAAGAGCTGCAGTTGGAAGAGTTTGTATCCGCGATGATGGATCTTCGGGAAAAATTAGATCCTTTTCAGTTGCTCAGTGCAGAGTATGAACAGGCGGCGAAATCTATTAAGCGAAAAGAAAGCATATACTGGAAAGAAATGTTGGGTGTGCTTAGTTTTGCATTAAATTATCCAGCCAAACATCTTTCTGCTGAGGATATGCAGCGGCTCCAAGATACATTGCTTCCACTAATCTCAATCGTGATTGCTTATGTTCCGCAAAGTTCTTGTGAAGAGCTGATGGCTTTAAACCAAGCTGGAGTTTTAGCGATAGTTGCCGTTGGCGATGATAGTAAAGTAGAACCAGCTATGGAGAAAGGTGGGGTAGTTTATCATTTTACTGATGAGGCTGGAGAAAAGCAATCCAGGCATTATCAAACTTATATTGATTGCATTGGTCAACCTCATTTGGATTATCATCAATTTCCTTTCAAAAGCATGCTAGCTGGTCAAACTGTAAGTCCAGCGCGTATTCGATTCCAGTCGGAAGAACAAGGTCGAATTGCTTTTGAAAATGGAAACGAAATGGTTGAAAAAGAAAAGGACGGGATATACTATTTGCATGTTTCGGGTATTTCAATTAATGATAGCTTTCAGGTGCTTGATAATCTTGGTGCTCCGAGTAAGCGTATTTACATGATGGCTGTCCCTTATATGGGAGGCTTCAATCCAGATTATTCTGGCCTTGATTTTTGTGAGGAGGCCTCGAAAAGGATTGTAAAAAGTTTATTTGAGTAACAAGTATATATTTTGTCTTAGTCTTTTGTTAATTTTTTTGCCGTACCGTAAATGCCCGTAGCCAGTTTGTAAAGTCCAATTCCTGCATTGTCATCTTTTTGGTTAGTAAGGATAACAATGCTGATTTGATGGAGCGGATACAAAACACAAAAACTACGAAAGCCTTGTGTACCACCATCTATTCTAAGATATTGGTCCCAACTCCAATTTTTGCCTATCGCCCATTGAAATCCATAGGCTTCCCTATCAACATCACCAAAAATAACTCGGTGCGTTAGTTTTACTTCCGGTGTTCTTTCCATATTCTGGTAATTCAAGTATTTTATCATATCCTTAATAGATGAATGCAAGCCACCGGCACCAGAAAGGGTAGGAAGCATAGGGTTAACTTGCTCCTTCATAGCTCCATGTCCTTTTAATAATAAGTTAATTTCTTTACCGGTATATGTTAATTTAGTTTGTTGCATACCAAGAGGATTGGTAATATATTTCATGACCAAACTCTCGTACGTTTGTTGGTAAATATTTTCCAAAACCATTCCCAATAACTGATAACCTACATTAGAATAGTTATATCGAAATGATTTAAGTGAATCAAGTTTGATTTTATGCAATGCATTTATAAACGATTCATTGTTCATTGGCGCATTTAATACGTCTCCAAAACTATTTGGGAACTGTGCGGTATGTGCCAATAGATAAGCTATTTTTACAGGATCTCCATTTGGATATTGAAGATTAGGGAAATTTCCCGGAAGAAACTTTCGAACATCATCATTTAATGCAATTTTTCCGGCTGTTACTGCATGGGCAATAAGCAAACCCGTAAATGTTTTGGTAATCGAACCAATTTCGTAAGTAGATTTGTCGGTTGGCAGTATTCCGGATCCCTGACTAGTTTCGCCATAATTGTAGGTATACGATTGGCCATTATAGCTCACACCAATCGAAACTGCAACCCTTTTACCTTGGTTAAAGTAGTCTGTTGTAAATTTATGCACTGTGGAATCGAGCATTGACTTCATTGGATTATCAGTTGGTTGTGCGAAACATTGATAACTTGTTGCTAACAAAAGGGTTAAAAAGAATATCTTTTTCATCGTTGTCTATTTCAAACCAATGTACGAAATAATTCGTATATATAAATTAATAATTTGTCGGTTTTATTCTATTGATAGCTAGGTAAATGGAATAATTTTGCTTTATGGAAAATAAAATTTACCCTTGCTTATGGTTTGATGGACAAGCTAAGGCAGCAGCAACACATTATTGCAGGATCTTTCCTCATTCAAAAATCATTTCAGAAAATGCAATGGTGGTAAACTTCGAATTAAATGGAAGTAAGTTTATGGGTTTAAACGGGGGACCTCATTATAAATTTTCACCTGCTAATTCTTATGTAATTACCTGCGAAACCCAAGAAGAAATAGATTATTATTGGGAGGCATTAGGGAAAGATGGCGTTTACAACCAATGCGGTTGGCTAGATGATAAATTTGGGTTGTCTTGGCAAATTGTACCAGCCGTTTTAGGACGATTAATGGCTGATCCTGAAAGAGCTCCAAGAGTTGTTCAGGCTTTTATGCAAATGACCAAGTTTGATATCGACGCATTGTTGAAAGCTTAATCAACTTCGTAAGTACATCGATTTCGATTTGTTTCAGTTTAAACTAGTTTATGTTTGTTTTAATTTCGAAATTTTACATATTTGTTTAAATCAAAAATAGATGAAGAAATTACTGATGTTTTTCCTGCTCTTTTCGGCTGCCAAAGCCCAAACGGTTCAATTGCCTGACTCCATTTATTCGGGTAAGCAGGGGGGCTTGCATGTACAGGGGGTGGTAATTGATCAAAAAAATGGATTTGCTTATTTTTCCTTTACTGATAAATTGTTAAAGATGGATCTTAAGGGAAACCTAGTCGGTAGTGTAACTGGTTTTGTTGGTCACTTGGGCGA
>DATJDT010000503.1:0-5473 GCA_035497275.1 Pedobacter sp. | reverse complement strand
TGGTTTCAAAATCTTTGGCTGGTACAGAATTATTGTGGGCGGAATAATAATAGCATTGTTGCTATCAGGTCATAGCCTCTCTATTATTTAATTTGTACCTTTGCCGTTTAATTATTTGATAAGACATTAAGCTTTTAGTTTATAGCTAAATCTCATAATTGAAATCGGGTTTGTAGTATAAATAACTAGCATTTTGAATCAATTTCCAGACTTTAACTTTGCCGCAGGCGAATTACTTTTAATTAATAAGCCATATAAGTGGACTTCATTTGACGTTGTTGGAAAAATTAGAAATTCTTTAAAACCACTCAAGTTAAAAGTTGGCCATGCCGGCACACTCGATCCTTTAGCAACGGGTTTATTAATTATTTGTACCGGCAAATTAACTAAACAAATAGATACTTTTCAGGCACAAGAAAAAGAATATACCGGCACTATGATATTAGGTGCTACTACTCCCTCCTTCGATATGGAAACTGCTATTGACGCAGAATTTCCTTATGACCATTTAACCAATGAGCAAATCGAGCAAGCTACTTCAACATTTAAGGGAGATATAGAACAATATCCGCCTGCGCATTCTGCCGTAAAAGTAAACGGTGAGCGTTTATATGTTAAAGCTCGCTTAGGGGAAGAAGTAGAGCTACGGAAACGTCAAGTTACCGTAAGTGAATTCGAAATTACCAGGATTGCCCTGCCCGAAGTAGACTTTAGAATTGTTTGTAGCAAGGGAACATACATTCGTTCATTGGTTTCTGACTTTGGAAAAATACTAAACAATGGTGCTTACCTATCGAAGCTGACACGAACAAGAAGCGGCGACTTTTTATTGTCAAATGCTTTTGAAGTAGCTGATCTTGTTCAGTATCTTCGTGAAAAAAGAGAAGAAAATAAGGTAGAAAACAATCCGTTATGAACCATATCAAAAACAAGAATACCCGCTTATTAAAGGAGATAAGTTTAATCTCTTTTGGTGTAATATCTGCATGTTTTGGATTGAAAAGCTTTTTAATGCCCAACCACTTTATTGATGGTGGCGTAACCGGAATTTCACTGTTAATTAGTACCCTTACCGGATGGAACCTCTCCTACTTAATTGTAATCATTAACATTCCATTTATCATAATGGGCTACAAACAAATCGGAGCAGGTTTTGCGATAAAAACGTCGATTGCTATTGTAGCACTTTCACTCGCCCTAATATTTCTACCATTTGCACCCATCACACACGATAAGCTGTTAATCGCTTTCTTTGGCGGTTTCTTTTTAGGGGGTGGAATTGGTTTAGCTATGCGCGGAGGTTGTGTAATTGATGGAACCGAGGTATTAGCCCTCTATATTAGTAGAAATAGCATGTTTACGGTGGGCAATATAATTCTCATTTTAAACATTATCATTTTTGCATTTGCCGCTTATTTTTTAAATATCGAAACAGCCTTGTATGCAATTTTAACCTACTTATCTGCATCAAACACCATCGATTTCATTGTAAATGGATTAGAAGCATACACGGGCGTAACCATTATCTCTGAAAAAAATGAAGACATTAAGCACTTCATTATTAACAACATGAAAAGAGGGGTTACCATTTACAAAGGAGAAGGCGGTTATTTAGAAAAGAAAGATATAGACATTATCTACACAGTAGTTACCAAACTAGAAATGAGTAAGCTACAATCAGAAATTAGGCAGATAGATCCTGATGCTTTTGTAGTTCAACAACAAATTGCCGATATTAAAGGTGGCGTTGTAAAGCGCCAAGCACTTCATTAAATTTCATTTCTTTACATGAAAATCTACCACCAAATACTTGAGTTTAAAAAATTAAAAAATGCAATTGTTACCATCGGCACTTTTGACGGGGTACATTATGGGCATCAAAAAATTATTAAGCGACTGTGCGAACTTGCTAAAATGAGTGGTGGAGAAAGTGTAATCCTAACCTTCTTCCCGCATCCTCGGATGATTATTGACCCCGAAAACCAGGGCCTAAAAATGATCAATACCATCAAAGAGAAGGCAGAAATATTAGCTAATTTAGGTGTAGACCATTTAATCATTACTCCCTTTACAAGAGATTTTTCGAATTTAAGTGCCGGCGATTATATCAAAAATATTTTAGTGGATACGATTGGTACTAAGCAGCTAATTGTAGGCTATGATCATCGTTTCGGGAAAGATCGTCAGGGGGGAATGATGGAATTGGAAACTTATTCGAAAGTTTATGATTTTAGTATCGAGGAAATACCTGAGCAGGATGTTAACGACGTTGCCGTAAGTTCTACCAAAATACGTGCAGCACTGTTAGAGGGGGACGTTTCTTTAGCCGCTTCTTATTTGGGTTATCATTTTTCTATTAACGGACCAGTCATTAAAGGTGATAAGATTGGGCGGACCATTGGCTTTCCAACTGCCAATATCTTCGTTGAAGAAACTTATAAGCTTATTCCTGGTGACGGAATTTATGCGGTAACGGTAGAGATGAGCTCTGAACTTACCTATCAGGGGATGGCTTACATTGGTCAACGGCCAACCATAAACGGGATGACCCGCAACATAGAGGTTAATATATTCGATTTTAACCAAGAAATTTATGGTCAAACTATAAAAATGAACTTCTTAAAGTTCTTGCGCCACGACGTTAAATTTACGGGATTGGAGGCTTTAAAAGAACAACTTTTTCAAGACAAGCTTGATACCATGGCGTTCTTTAATCAACATCCATCATCAATTTAGTGCCTTAAAAGCTTTAAAAGCAATCTTTTTTTAGTATTTTTAAGGCAATGAGGGTCATAATCATCTTTTTTATTGTTTTTTGTTGTTATTCATCAGTGCTTTACGCGCATAAGATGGAAGCAGGAACTACAATTCAAAAAGAAGACAAAAAGCTATTAAACTTTAGCAAGAAGGAGGGAAATCCGTTAAAAATTGATCTATTTTCAAATCAATTTGATTTTTTACACCATAGTCATCAAAATCAATTAATTTTTGCGCTTCATTTTCTCAAATTCACAGAAAATTCAACAATTAAATTTAGCAAAGGCGATTTTGACTATACCATAAACCCTAAGTTTAATTACAACTTCATTTTCCAACACCTCTACCCCAAGCATAGTTTCTGGTAATTTTTGAAGGCTATTTCCTTTTAAAATTATTTATTTAAACAAATGCTTATATGATTCATTTACCTGTATTAATTGCCGATTTGGGCCTTATTCTTGCCGCAGCTGGGATAATCACCCTCCTATTTAAAAAAATAAAACAACCTTTAGTACTAGGCTATATTTTAGCTGGTTTACTGGTTGGTCCACACCTCGATTTTTTCCCAACCATTTCCGACTATAAAAGCATTAACATTTGGGGCGAAATTGGTGTAATCTTCCTGCTATTTAGTTTAGGGCTAGAATTTAGTTTTAAGAAACTAGTGAAAGTGGGAGGATCTGCATCTATTACCGCAATTGTTAAAGTTGTTTTCTTAATCCTTGCTGGCTATGGTGTTGGAATGGCAATGGGTTGGAGCAATATGGATAGCTTGTTTTTAGGCGGAATTCTATCTATCTCTTCTACCATGATTACCATTAAGGCCTTTGAAGAATTAGGCATTAAGCATAAAAAATTCGCCGGCCTCGTTTTTGGCGTGTTAATAGTGGAAGACTTGGTTGCTATTTTACTCTTAGTCATGTTTTCAACACTTGCGGTAAGTCAGCAGTCGGCGGGCACCGAAATGCTTATGTCTATTCTCAAGTTAAGCTTTTTCTTGGTGCTTTGGTTTTTGGGAGGAATATTCTTGGTTCCAACTTTTTTAAGGGTAACTAAAAAACTGATGAATGATGAAACCATGTTGGTAGTATCATTGGCACTTTGTTTGGTTATGGTTTTATTAGCTGATCAAGTTGGCTTTTCTCCGGCTTTGGGGGCTTTTATCATGGGTTCAATTTTAGCAGAAACCACACAGGCTGAGCGCATTGAACACTTAACCAAATCTGTAAAAGACTTATTTGCAGCGGTATTTTTCGTTTCTGTAGGGATGTTAATCGACCCAAACATCCTGGTTGAATACGCGACACCTATCATCATTCTTTCGCTTGTTGTAATCTTAGGAAAGATCTTGTTTACGCTCTTAGGAGCATTACTTGCTGGTCAGCCCTTAAAAACATCGGTACAGACTGGAATGAGTTTAGCTCAGATTGGAGAATTCTCTTTCATTATAGCAGCATTAGGTGCGACCCTAAAAGTAACCAGTAGTTTTCTTTACCCGATTGCCGTTGCCGTAGCGGCTATAACTACTTTTACAACCCCTTATCTCATCAAGCTTTCCGAGCCATTTTATAACTTTTTAGCTAGGGTTTTACCACAAAAATGGATTGATGCTATAGGCAGATACAGTTCAAGTACTGCCGGAATAACTACTTTAAGTGATTGGAAAATCCTTTTGCGGTCATATGTATCCAATACAATTATCCACTCCGTGGTTATTATTTCGATTATCTTTCTTTCTAATCGATATGTTCAACCTTTTATTGCCAATCATTTTGCAAATGAAAAAAGTGTATTGATTATTAGCGTGGTAGTTTCATTTATATTAATGTCGCCATTCTTATGGGCTTTATCTATTCGCAGAATTCAAAGAACAGCCTATTCCCACCTTTGGTTAAATAAAAAATATACACGTGGACCGTTGATTGCTATTGAATTTTTTAGGATTGCTTTAGGAATTTTCTTTGTTGGCTTCTTAATGTATGAGTTCTTCGAAACATGGATAACTGTACTAATTGCTTTGATACTCATTGTATTTGGAATGGTCATTTTCTCTCGTAAACTGCAATCGTTTTACAACAAATTAGAAAAGCGATTTATGCTTAATTTGAATGATCGTGAAAATCAAAAGCCAGATATTTTACCATGGGACACCCACTTAACTGAATTAACAGTCTCGCCAGAATCTGAAGTTGTTGGAAAAACATTATCTGAGTTGATGATTAGGGAGAAATATGGTGTCAATATTGCGCTGATAGAACGCGGAAGGAATACTATTCCGACCCCTGGGAGAGATGAACGGCTTTATCCGAACGACAAGCTGCTTTTAATTGGCGCCGACGACCAGTTAGCATCAGTTAAATTTTTGCTTGAAATTGATTTACCTGAGATTAACGAAAGTTCTTTCCCTGATAAGGAGATGACTTTACAAAAAGTAATCGTAAATTCACTTTCGCCAGTATTTGGTTTAAGTATCAGAAATGCAGGAATCAGGGAAAAAGCTCAGGCTTTAGTAGTTGGAGTTGAGCGCGGCGAGGATAAAATATTAAATCCTTCTTCAGATTTTGTATTTGACAATGGCGATGTAATATGGATCGTTGGAAACAATAAGAAGATTAAGGAGGTTATTTAAGACTTACGAAGTTGGACAAGGCCAAGCGCAAGGCAAACTTCGTAAGTCGATACAAAGGATGAGCGTAAGTTTCGATTATGAAAG
>DATJDT010000502.1:0-4324 GCA_035497275.1 Pedobacter sp. | reverse complement strand
AAAATCTTTGTGTAATCCATCCTCTAGAGCATGTTATTATCATCACTAAAATAAGATTTCAAGAAGAAATAAGAAGCTTAGCTGATATCAAAAAGGTAAATACTACAACTATTACTAAAAAAGAAATGGAAGTAGGAATGGCTCTGATCAAGCAATATAGTTCGGACTTTGATATTACAGCATTTAAAGATGAATATAGCTCAGAATTACTAAAGATCATCAAAGCTAAGGCAAAAGGAAAACGTGTGGTCATTAAAAAGATGAAACCTCAAAAAGCAAGCAGTGATAACCTGTACGACCAATTGATGCAAAGTTTGGGCAACAAAAAGAGAGCATAATTTAATGCATTACAGTTTTCTTTTTAATAGAACTCTTAATTTTAGTCCACTGCTCATCAAAAAAATCACAAGACATATAATTAACTCCAACACGCAGTGCTTTTAACCCACTAACACCTTGTAGTTCTTCCAAGTCTAATGTTTCCAAATCATCCTGTAAGAAGCCTTGTTCTTGTAAATACTTAATATATTCACGGTACTCATTGGCTTCATAGGTATTAAAATAAACTAAAGAAATTTTTCCGGGTTGCGTTAAACGCTCTGCAGTCCCTTTAACTAATACCTTGTCTATCCTCTTCTTAACAACCTCATATCGAATATTATAAGCTCCTTCTACATCAAACCTTCGCTCATCGTTCCTAAAGCTTATATCGATTGGATTTGAATGAATAAAAATTAACTGGGTAGTTAATAAGGCTCTAGGCATTTGGCTTACCAGGCTATTTGTTAATCTAGCAACTTCAACCATGGCTGTTAGCTGCCAAAGACGTATATTTTTTAAGTATAAAAGATCAAAAGGTTGGTCTGGCGCAATATCTTGTCCAATATAAATATCATACTCAACGCCATCTGTTCTAAACTTAGCAAAATAACAAGGATACGAAGATTGCAAAGTTTTTTGGGCTTCCTCTAAATACTCTCCAACGGCATTGTTTATAAACTGCATAGAAGTTTCAAGCGTTCTACGGTGCTCAAATGCTTCACCATGCACAGGGTTGATAAATTTAAAATAATCCCCAATAATTTCGGCAGTACCACCATGTCCTTTTTCAATATGGGTGAGTACCGGATATACTTCTAATTCTAAAAATTCATTCAATAATGCTTCCTCGCTAGAGCTAATAAAGTCATCTATTTTCTTTAGCCAATCTTTACAATTAAATAAAATCTTATCAATAAGATCCAGATGGACAATTAATCGCAAAGCAGTAAGTGTTTCACTTAGCTTTGCCAACTGTACCTTCAGATCTTCTTTAAGGGCAAAATTGCGTTCTACAGTAGAGTTTCTAATATCAATAGCACCAAAAAGTGGATAGAGCCCTTTAAAAGTTACTGTTTCTATCTCTTGTGCTTTCTTTTTGCCCTTACTCCTTTTCACAAAATCCCAAACAACTTCATTAAACTTCCATTGTACAGAGGGTTGAAGGGCCGTAAATTTATCTTTAAGTACTTCATCCATTTGAAGATTAAATTCTTCAATACGATATTGCATTAATTGTCCTAAAAGTGGCAATGCCGAATGTAGCCTAGAAATTAACTTATCGTCAACCTCTAAGTCCTGTTTAGAATAGATCTCCATAACCCCTGCCAATTGGTTATTGTAATAAATAGGAAAGAAAGAATAAGATCTAATATCATTTTTCCTTAAGACATCCAAGAAAGGAAAGCGTTGAACCTTCTCGTCGGTTAAATTATTGAAGAATACAGGTCGTGGATGATCTTTATAATCATCTACCAACGCATAAAACAATTCTTCTTGAAGTTCATGCTTTTTACCAGAATTGATAAGAATGCTTTGTGAGTCTTTATCATTATCGAAAACGAATTTATTGTTTACCATTAAAAATGGTAACAAACCAAATTCAATCCGTCCGTCGCCAGCTAGGGTTTTTAAAGCTTGAATAACATGTTCATAGGCTTCATTTTCATAAGTGTGATTAACTAAAGCACTTCTAATGCCTTCAATAGCATGCGGTAAAGTCACATCAGTCAATGATATAACCGTAAACCCATCAAATTTGAATTTGTTAAGTGGTATAACTTCTTGTAGATGATCTATTTCATTGCCATCTTGTATTTGCGCTGCTACTAGCTCAAAATTCAGTTCTGGCAACTCCCCTTCGTAAGTGATATCAATAAATTGTGTATCGGCATTGATATTATAATATTGAGTTAATTGAGTATCGGGATTGGTATAGGCATACAAAATCTCATTTTTCAAGATGGTAGTGTAATTATAAAATCGATTTAAAATCATTCGATAAATAAACTGCAATTGCTGCTTTTCCTTACTTAATTCACTTTCTGCATTCTTAGATTCGGTATGTAAAGAAAGTACATCAAAAAAAGCGTCTGTACTAAAGAAAATTTTATCCGGTACAGGCGTACTTAAAGCCCACAACAAATCTTTTTCATTAGCCATTAAAGGCGTCAATATTGTATAGATAAGCTCTAACGTATCTTTATACTGCACCAGATCATCAACGTCAATATCATTCTTTAAGGCCTCCTCACGCTCTATCTTCTCTAATAAGAACCTATAAAATTCAGCTTTTAATGTTTGTTCGGTTTTAAGCCTGCCTTTTAAATAGGTAATTAATGGCGTAAAGGATAAGGTAGATTCTACCTGACAGCTTATACATTCATTTCTATTTATCTGGATTATACTTGTATTCATAACCTTCTCAATTAATACCTAAAACTCATTGATACATACGGATACCACCCTTCGTTAGATCTACCCATTACGAACCTGAAAATAGCTAATGATGCTGGTGAAAAATACACCCCCCCGCCAACGCCATGATGCCATTGAGCCGAGCTTTCATTATTTGCCCAAACTCTGCCAACATCGTAAAACCCTATCAAGCCTACCTGGCCAGGTAAAACATAACTGATAAAATCGCCCAACTTGGCTCTTAACTCTAAATTATTATAAAAACTATGATTTCCGGCAAATCTAAACTGTCTAAAACCAAGTAAATTTCCTTGCCCACCTAAAAATAGATGCTGATAAAAAGCAGGCTTACCAATGGTAATTCCGCCGCCAAAACGATCAGCTAATACAAATTTTGCTCTTCCATCTATATTTTTATACAGGGCAATATTACCCGTAAATTGACCATATGAATTCGCATACTGATTTAATGCTTTAAAAATAGACCATTTAAAATCTACATAACTCCCTAAAGTCGGCAAAATATCATTGTCACGGGTATTATTAATAAAATTAGCTACAACTCCACCATACCATTTATTGCGACCAACAATTAAACTGTCGTTTGAATGCAATTGTGCTGGCATGGTAAGTATTCGTCCCTCATTATCCTCTACATCATATTTATACAACTGGAAGCTGGGCCCTATGCTAAATGTAGATTTTGGCCTACGCCATCTTAAAGCTGATTCTATCTGATAGATATTAAATCTAGCTCTATAATATTTAATCCTTTCCTCGTAACTTGTTTCATTACCAACGCCAAAAAAGTTTTGCGTATTGTCTGGTGCGTAAGCATCTGCTTTTAGGGTTAAATCGGCCTTACCAAAGGCTTTTAACCAGTCGCCTCGATAATTAAAACGAAAAGCAGTAGTAGCAAATGCATGGAGAAAAGAAATCGTATGCGAATTACCATACGGTAGCTTCCTAAAACCAGGATTTGTCATTTTATAGGTTAAACCTAATAATAGGCCATCATCATTATTAAAACCAGCATTCAGCAATAGCGACTTTCTTCGGTACATATCTTTTCCAAGAAAACCTACATTTGCAGTATCTACAGACATTTTTTTAAAAATTCTGTTTTGATCATCACCACTAAAAGTAGAATTACCATTTTTCCGGCCAAATAGTTGCATCTTTCTTTCTGCATTTGGTACTTGATACACTTTTTTACCTCCACCAGCAATAATTCGCAGCTTTATTGGGGCTGTTTTATTGTTAATATAAAGACTATCGTTACCATCTTTCACGTATAAACGAACTTCTTTAGTAATAGATGGATCAAATGTACGGCTAAAAATTTCATCTTTAACATTACCTTCTTTTGAAATCTTATTGATTTTAACAGTTAAGTGCTGATTTGCAGAATCGATAATTGATACTTTTTCGTTCTTATGGCTGGTTTGGATGTCTACAATCCGATTGAAAAAGTGATAATAATCATTCATCAATTTCGGTAATGAGGCTCTTCGTTCCTTTAAACGCAGCAAAAATTGATCATGACGTAAACTGTAATTTGGCTCTGGCAATTTTTTCAACGCCTTTT
>DATJDT010000501.1:0-4843 GCA_035497275.1 Pedobacter sp. | reverse complement strand
TTTTAGTTAAACGTAGTCTTAAAGCTGACGATTTAAAAGAACTAAACTCTTATAAAATTGGTGATAAAACTATTTATTTTAACTCGTTTGAGTTGAAACAAGATGATGGTACAGTGGTTCCTTTAACTAAAAAGGAAACTATGTTATTGAAGTTATTGATTGAACGAAAAAATGAGGCAGTTTCTCGTGAACAGATTTTAGAAACTGTTTGGAACTATGACGTTTATCCATCAACAAGAACAATAGATAATTTTATCCTGACCTTCCGTAAATATTTTGAGCCTGATCAAAAGAACCCAGTTTATTTTCATTCGATAAGGGGTGTTGGTTATAAATTTACAGATTTAACGGTTAATGTATAACGCAAAGAGTAGATATGCATTAATGGGGGTTTTCGCCATTTCTGCATTGGTAAGTTTATATTTTACACAATATCAGCTGGCAGCAATTGCCGGCTTTCTATTTGCATTTATTTTATATACCCATTACAAACACAGCTCCGTATTATTGGCGTCCAAATATTTTAAGGATGCCGACTATGATAGAGCAGAGAAAATTCTAGCCGAAATAGGTAATCCAGATCGATTGGCAAGAAATAGAAGAGGATATTATGAGTTTATGCGCGCAAACATTGCTTTACAACGTGAAGACTTTGAAACAGCTGAATTTCATTTTCAAATTGCTAGTCGCTTTCCTTTGGGAGGAAAAAATGATAAAGCTTTCGTTTTAATTCATTTAGCGAATCTCGCCCTTAGAAAAAAGGATGGAGAACGTGCAAAAACATATATCGAAAAAGCCAAAGAATTGGCAACAAGCACTAGAGCACAAGAAATTATTAAAATTATAGAGAAAGAAGCGAATAGCTTTGCCTAACATCAAATGAAGAACAATCTATTTTTAGACGCCGCATTTTCAAAATCTACAGAACGCCCTCCAGTATGGATGATGCGCCAAGCTGGTCGTTTTATGCCGCAATATTGGGAAATTAAAAACAAGTACTCTTTTCTGGAGATGTGTAAGAATCCTGAAATTGCCGCAGATGTAACCATGCTTCCAGTAGATTTACTAGGTATCGATGCTGCTATTTTATTTTGTGATATTTTGGTAACGGGAGAGGCTATGGGAGGCGATTTGAGCTTTACACAGGGAGTGGGACCTAAATTTGCCAACCCGATTAGGAATGCGCAGGATATTGATCAATTGGAAACTGAGGTGGTAGATCGTTTACAATATGTAGCGGATGCAATTAAGGTTATTCAACAAAGGTTAAACGGTAGTATTCCATTAATCGGATTTGCAGGAGCACCATTTACCGTAATGAGCTACTTAGTGGAAGGTGGCTCTTCGAAAGATTTTAAGCTCACAAAACTTTTGATGCATAATCATCCTGAACTTGCGCATCGCCTATTGGCAAAAATTGCGAAAGTGACAACTGATTATTTGAATTTGCAAATTGCTGCAGGCGTAAATGCTATTCAATTATTCGATAGCTGGGCATTATCTCTCTCATGGAATGATTATAAAGAATTTTCTCACCAGTATAATCAACAGATTATTGCTGGATTAAATAGAACAAATGTTCCCGTAATCTCTTTCTGTAAAGGTAGTTCTGTTTTTGCGCCAATTATGGCCGAGGCAAAACCAGATGTAATTTCGGTAGACTGGAATGCAGATCTATTGAATATTAAAAATGCTTTGCCAAATGGTATTGCGGTACAAGGAAACCTGGATCCACATATTTTGTATGCGGATAAACCTGTTATCAAAAAACATATCCTGCAATTATTTGAACGCATGAGGGGAGAGAAGGGTTTTATATTTAACTTAGGTCATGGTATTATGCCTGATATTCCTTTCGATAATGTGAAATATGCAATCGAGGTAGTAAAAGAGTTCAGGTATTAAGGTAAAGATGGAAGAATACTATAGATATTTTTTAGCTGTGCACATCATCTTCGTGGTAAGTTGGATGGCTGGGTTATTCTATGGTGTTCGTTTATTTATTTACCATACCGAGGCTAATGATAAGCCTGAACTTGAAAAAAATATTCTACAGCGGGAATTCGAAAAAATAGAAGGTCGACTTTGGAATATCATTACCATTCCCGCAATGATCCTAACCGTTGCTGCCGGCGGAATGATGTTATATTTAAATCCAAGTTACCTATCGGAAGATTGGATGCAGGTAAAACTTGGCTTTGTAGGGTTATTGATCGTTTATCATTTCATCTGTCAAAACATCATGAAGCAGCTGAGAAGAGGGATATTCAAATTTTCTTCCAATCAACTTCGATTATGGAACGAAGTAGCTACCATTTTATTAGTAGCCATTGTATTTACCGTAATTTTAAAAAGTGCCGTAAATTGGATTTACGGCTTAATAGGCTTAATTGCATTTTCAATTATGATTATGACAGCGGTTAAGATCTATAAAAGATATAGAGAGAGAAAGTAATGAACTAATTATGATTCGATTTTTCATTACGATAGTTCTTGTAGGTTTATTTACGTTTAAAACGAATGCTCAAGATAGTGTCGCCAAAAACACTACATCTGAAAAATATATTAAAGAAGCGGTTGAATTTTTAACGATTGTTAAAAAGAAGGAATTAGCTGATTCTGCCTTTACCTTGGTAGATGTTCCAAAATATACTTGTTTTTTATACACAGTTGATGATAGTGTTAGTTTCAACAAGGAAGAACTCGCGCATATTAACAATGAAATTGAATTTCCCAAAGTAAGGAGTTGGAAAGCTATTTTGCCTTTTAAAATTCGTTTTTTGGATGGTGGCTTTGTGGCTGCTAACTCAAAAGTGATTAAAAACCCTAAACGAGAAGCAAAGTTCTTCCAAAAGAAATTTGGTGGTTGTTATCATAATTTGTCAGCACCGATTTTTTTAAGAAACTATACTTTTTGCCTATTGTATATAGATAAGATTTGTGCAGGAGGAGAATCAAAAGGAGAATTACAAGTATTTGAAAAAAGAGATGGTGTTTGGAAGCAATTGACCTCCCGCTGTGAATGGACAGAATAATCTCGTACTTTTATAGGATATCAAATCTAATGAAGAAAATTTTACTTGTCCTAATTACATTGCTAATACCGTTGTTATTAAAAGCTCAATTTAACAACGAATCTATTTTTAATCGTATTAGGCCATCTGATACGCTGAACAAAACATTGCATTTCAATTTCTATACTTTTAATTATGTGAGAAATTATGAGTATTCGAATAAATTTCATGACGGCTATACTTTGTATGGTACCCAAGTTGAACCTCAACTAGTTTATTATGCCCACCCAAATTTGGCTATTACAGCGGGAGCCTATTTACGGAAAGACTTTGGTAAGGAGGGACTTTATGAAGCAAAGCCTCTATTTAGTTTAAAGTACCACAAAAGAAATCTAACGTTAGTTTTCGGCGCATTGGAAGGTAATGTTCAGCACAATTACATTGAACCAATTTATAATTTTGAGCGTAAAATAACTACGCCAGTTGAGTATGGGACACAATTATTAGTTGAAAGAAAAAACTTTAAACTAAATAGTTGGATTGCCTGGCAAAAAATGATTTATAAAGGCGATGCTACAAAGGAAGAAATTGTAGGAGGCTTGATCACTGAAACTGATTTAGTGAAGACTGCTAACTGGAGGCTCAGTATTCCCGCGCAGTTCTTGGCCTATCATCAAGGCGGACAAATCGATGTGTTAAAGCAAATTCCCTTAAGTACTTTATTCAACGGCGCAACAGGATTAAAACTTCATAAAACTATCGGCTTAAACGTAAGGGAGATTTACACAGATAACTACCTTGCTGTTTATAAAGATTTTTCTCCAACCAAGGTTAGGGCTTATCAAGGTGGTTTCGGTTTATGGTTAAACGCTGGGGTCGTTACCAAATGGGGAGAGCTAGTTGCCTCTTATTGGAAAGGAAATAATTTTATCACGATTAAAGGGATGCCGCTTTATCAATCTGTATCAGAGACGTTATATGATCAGGGCTTTAAACAAAGTAACAGAAATATTCTGGCGCTAAGATACAGGTTCCAAAAAGAATTAGTTCCAAAACTATACTTGGATGTTCGCTTTGAACCCCATTTAGATTTAAATAACCCTGCGAAGAATTTAGAATTTAACCATTCCTTATTTTTGACTTATAAAGAAGATTTTAAACTTTAACAACTTTGACAATCTTTAAAAGATTGTCAAAGTTGTGATTTTTTTTCATGCGCATGCAACCTTTTACTGCAAGGGTTCATCTACCCTATACAAACAACTAAATGAAGGTGACTAAAACATATACAATTGATGATTTGATGGAGGGCTGCAAAGCAGGCAATCGACAAATGCAGGAAATGCTCTATAGGCAAACTGCATCCAAGATGATGGCCGTTTGTATGCGCTATGCCAAAGATAGGATGGAAGCCGAAGATGTATTGCAAATGGGCTATGTTAAGGTTTTCCAAAAAGTTAAAGAATATCGCGGAGACGGGTCATTTGAAGGATGGATACGTAGAATTATGGTAAACACTGCGATTGAAAGCTATCGCAAAAACTTGCGCATGTTAAATGTAGTTCCAATAGAGGACGCTTATGAACAACCATCACAAGGATTTGATTTTAGCAGCCTTGGTATGCAAGATTTGATGAAAGTTATACAAAAACTGGCCGATGGTTACCGCATGGTGTTTAACATGTACATTATTGAAGGGTATTCTCACAAGGAGATCGCAGAAACATTAGGTATCTCGGAAGGTGCTAGTAAATCCCAGCTGTCGAGGGCAAGAGCAATATTGCAACAAGAAATTTTAAAAATGGAGGGCTTTGGTTATGCAACACATG
>DATJDT010000500.1:0-5108 GCA_035497275.1 Pedobacter sp. | reverse complement strand
GGGCTGAAACTCATTATCTCCTTTGGGAATTAATTTCGTTTCAATACTGTAATCTGGCTTTGCTAAACGATTTAATTTCACATAGTTTTCTACAGAATCAATCATTTCACCTAATAGCGGTTTATATGCCTTATATTTTTGCTGACCGGGAAATCGAGGATGGGGTTTACTTCCCACATCGTATTTCTGAATATCAACATAATCCATCTTATAGATATTATGTTTTTTCTCATCTTTCAAAGGGATTGATTTCCCGTCTGGAGAAAGGCTAATTTCGTGGTTGAAGTAAGGCTCTTGAGATAAAACTACTTGTAGGTCTTTCGAAATTACTGCATCCATTTCTAAGGTAGTAACCCCTAATGTTAGCGCTCTAATCATTCCAGCAATTGTATTTTCGGGCATAATTCCGCGACAGCCAGCTTTACCTTGTATGTCAAATTTTTCTTGGGCAAAGCAGCTTAAAGTAGTTAGTAAAATGGCAAATAAAAATATAGGTTTCTTCATATGTATTAGTAACGTAAATTATCTTCAATCTATATAACTTACGAAGTTTGCTCGGCACTTGGCCTATCCAACTTCACACCAAGCTTTTCATAAAAAAAAGGACTTCAGCATTGGCCGAAATCCTTTAAGTTTATATTTGGTTTGGTTTAACGCTCGGCTAAAGTATAAATTTGAACTAATATATTCCAACTAAAATCTGCTTGACGCTCCCATATATATAGATAATTGAAACTTTCACGTAAGTCAGTTTTGTAATCTATCGTAGCTATACCATATGAATAAGCAAGATCACCGCCCAATGCTTTATCAGCCGAGGTAGTTTTTAAGCTTATTTTATCAATCATTCTATTGTTAAAAGCCTGAATATTCTCTTTTCCTATGATTGGTTCAGTTCCAGGAAATAACAAACGAGAATTAGCACTTAAAAATCCAGAAAACGCGCTTGATCCGTATGTTTTTAATGTCGTGTTTAGTGTTTTTTCGGTGGTATAAATAATATCTCTGCTAGTTTTTAACTCTTTTTCTGTTGCAAAAACCGGCTTAAATTTATCCTTTGGTTCTATGATAACTGGAACTACTTTTTCTAAAGGCTTATTCGTCTCAGTGCCCATGTCTAAAATTAACTCCCAATTACCGTCTTTACCACGCCACACAGACACGTACTGTCCATATGATTTCTGTTCTCCATCAACAACATAGGCTCCGGTTGTAAAACCCCAGTCTCTACTGCGCGACATTTGCGTATAGCTTGGCGTCCACGATAAATTTTTCATATCGGGAGCGCTGGTATAAAATTGCCGTGCATTTACTGCATTTGGCCTAAAAACAATTGCATCTGGTGCTGCAAACGTATTAAATGCTGCATTTGTTCCATTTTTGATCGCATTATCTGAAAACGCAATTTCAGTTTTTGCTAATGACTTTGCACTACCGTCTGATTTCTGAGCAACTGCTGAAAACCCGGCCGACAAAACAAATAAAGTATAAATAATTCTTTTCATAGGGAATAAATATTAGGCGAATATAAGGTATGAAATGTAATAGATAGACAAAAATTAATCAACAATTAACATTATGCGGCTGGCTTCTCTCTATAAATAGTCTCTAAAACAACCTGGCCTACAGCTTTTAAGGTGTTACGATCAATATTATTTAAGTTATCCAATTGGGTGTGCCAATTCTTATAAAATCCTGCAGCATCTGTAAAATGAATAATATCTATACAAGGTATACCAGCTTGGTTAACCCAATAATGATCATCAATTAGGCTGCCCGAATTTAGGTTAATGAAATAATTCGAATAACCGATCTCACTAGCAATACCCCATACTTTTTGCACCACCGCTGGTGCATATTTTCGAGATACTTCATCCATCGCAAATTGGGCACTTCCACCACCTACCATGTCTAAATTTATAGCATACAATGGCTTATAACCTTTTACAGGTGGATTTTTATACCAGTACTGAGATCCAATGCACCAAGTAGTTTCCTTTTCGGTTTCATCATTTGATTTCCCATAATCTTCAATATCCCATAAAATAAAGTCGACGCCTATATTTGGTTGCTTTATTTGAATTTGACGTGCCATTTCAAGAATCACAGCAACTCCACTTGCTCCATCATTTGCAGCATCAAATGCTTTATCCCTATTCGCTTCGTCTAAATCCTGATCAGAAAAAGGACGTGCATCCCAATGAGCGGTTATCAAAACACGTTGCTTTTTTTCGGGGTAAAATGCTGCAATGATATTTTTTAACTGGTGTGTCTTTCCATCAAAAGTTTTAACAGGTGCTTGCTGTATAAAAACATCTCCTCCAAATGATCTTAATTTTTCTGCCAAGTAATTTGCACATTTTGAATGCGCATCTGTTGATGGAATTCGAGGCCCAAAATCAACCTGTGCTTTCGTATATGCAAAAGCACTATCAGCATTAAAATCAGGAGACGTTAAGGTAACCACTTCTTTTTCCTCCGTTGTCGATTCTTGTTTTTGATCTGAATTACACCCCAAAAAACATACAGCCGCTAGCAGAACAAACGTTAAAAATCTTCTATTCATTATTTTAATTTGCTTTAAGTTATTTATCTTCTTCCTTACCCATTTTATTTGGCTTAAATATTTAAACTTTCAAAAGGGATGTATCGATTAACTCTTACTCCAGGTTGTTCCTTCCTTGCTATCTTTTAATTGGATGCCCATTTCTTGCAAGCCAATTCTAATCTTATCAGAGGTAGCATAATCTTTGTTTTCTTTGGCGTCTTTTCTAAGGGCGATAACCATATCCAAAACATCGTTTAACTCAACATTGCTGCTATCTTCATCTTTCAATCCAAACACTTCAAATACAAAATCGTTCATTAATGACTTTAATTTTTCCAGCTCCGTTGAAGAAATTTTTGTTCCTCCATCATAAACGGTATTGATTATCCTAACGGCCTCAAATAATTCAGCAATAACTATTGGACTATTAAAATCATCATTCATTGCATTGATGCAGTTGGTACGAAGTTGTTCAATTTTAACATCACTTTGCTCGCTAACTGTTAGCTTTGGCAATAAGTTTATAGCTGTCATTAAACGTCGAAATCCTTTTTCAGATGCATCTAGCGCTTCATTAGAAAAATCCAAGGTACTTCGATAATGAGCCTGCAACATGAAAAACTTAACAGTCATAGGGCTATACCCCTTTTTTAACAAGGGATGATTACCCGTAAATAGCTCACCTGGCAAGAAACCATTTCCTGCTGATTTTGACATCCTGGTACCATTAACTGTTAGCATATTGGTATGCATCCAATATTTCGCAGGTTGATGATGGCTACATGCTTCTGACTGCGCAATTTCATTGGTATGATGAGTTGCAGCTAAATCTAAACCCCCTCCGTGAATATCAAATTCCTGCCCCAAATATTTCGCGCTCATTGCCGAACATTCAATATGCCAGCCCGGAAAACCAGCACCCCATGGCGAGGCCCATTGCATCAATGTTTCTGGCTTGGCTTTAATCCAAAGTGCAAAATCTAATCTACCGCGTTTATCATCTTGCCCCCCCAATTCCCTCGTATTAGCAAGCATATCTTCTAAATTACGATTGGTGAGTATGGTATAATTATATTGTTTACTGTATTTTTCTACATCAAAGTAAATCGTCCCATCTACTTCATACCCATATCCATTGGCGATAATGGTTTTGATCATTTCAATTTGCTCAATAATGTGCCCAGTTGCAGTAGGCTCAATACTTGGAGGTAAAGTATTAAACATCCGCATTACATCATGAAAACCAAGGGTATACTTCTGCACAATTTCCATTGGTTCAAGCTGTTCAAGCTTTGCCCGTTTAGCAAATTTATCGTCACCTTCATCGCGATCGCCCTCCAAATGCCCCGCATCGGTTAGATTGCGCACATAGCGAACCTTGTATCCACTAAACTTTAGATAACGAAAAATTAAATCGAATGAAATAAATGTCCTACAATTACCTAGATGCACATCACTATAAACCGTTGGACCACATACATACATGCCTACGTGAGGGGCATTTAGTGGTTCGAATTGTTCCTTTTTTCGTGAAATTGTATTGTATAACTGTAGGTTTTGTATCATGGTGCAAATTTAATACTTAGTATGGTAATTGTTGTTGAAATCGGCTACTCTTTTAAACGCAAATCGCTACGAACCGGAAAATGATCAGACAGCCTAGCTTCGATAATCTGATAATTTATCACTTCAATATCTTTGGTGGTTGCAATATAATCTATCTGAAAATTTGGAAATTTACCATTATAAGTTTTTCCAAAACCCTGCCCTTTTTTAATAAATGCATTATTTAAGGAATCTGTCATTTTGGTAACTACGTAAGATGCTGGCGTGTCATTAAAATCTCCAGCAATAATATAAGGTGTTTTACACGTCCTCATATGTGCTTTCATTAAATCAACCTGCTCACTTCGTTTTTTAAAAGCGCCTTTTAACATCCTCACAATTCTTTTAGACGATGTTACCTTGGGATCCATTTCTTTGGTAACTTGATCTAAATAGGTATAATCTTCTTTACCAAACGATATAGACTGTAAATGAACATTATAAATCCTGATCACTTTATTGTTAATAAGCAAATCAACATAGATACTCTCATTTCCCCTGACATCAGGAAATTCAATTTTACCAATATTTTTTATTGGATAGCGAGAAAAAATTGCCATTCCAATCGATTCCCTCTCACTTGTCATGGTCGGTTCAAAATAATAGTACTTTATATTCAATAACTTTTTTAAACTATCTATGATATCAAAGGGGCCCTTTTTTCTTGTATAAAATTCTTGAAAGCATATCACATCAGGCATTTGTGCTGCTACTAGATCGAGCATTTTCCCCTTTGTTTCAATTGATATCTTTTCTCCGTAAGGTGTGAAATTATGCACATTATAGGTCATCATCCTTATCAATTTATCATCTTCCTTCTGAAGTGATCCCTTTTTTCCAAAAAAGCCGAATGTGGCAATTAAAGTATGACCTCCATACCCTATTAAAACCAAGGTTAGGATAGCAATTACCCACTTTGCCCTCAACGCCCAGTAGATTAGAATTAAGATATTTG
>DATJDT010000499.1:0-3110 GCA_035497275.1 Pedobacter sp. | reverse complement strand
CACTACCTTCAAGCAATAGGTTTTCATAAAAGTTAATGATCATGTCAGATGCTTTGTTGTAACTAAAAGCGTTGTTTTGCCCAGATACTTTTGACGACACCATAGTTTCTTTGATTTTATTTGGTCGTTGGAAGCTAAATGTAGACTGTGATTCTGACAGGTACAAAATGCCTTTTCTATTGGTATCTAATTCCAGCACCTTTTGAACGTCGAAACCAAAGAATTTTTTTGGTGCGCCAACGATTTTCTGTAATCCTTTAATATACACGTCGGTACTAAAAGCATTCACCTCATTTAAATGCTCTTTCCGTAGTTTAATAGCTTGCCTGATTATTTCGTAGGCAGGATCCTCTGCATTTGGCTTAATAACGACATTGTTTAAGGTGTAGCTTTCTGACACTAGAACTTGATTGGCGATTACATGTTCATTAACCTGAATTGTTCGTTCTACAGTTTTAAATCCAATCGCTTTAAAAATGAGATTAATCGCCCCTTTTTCGGTGGTAAGCTTATAAATTCCGTCGGCATTTGCCGAAACTCCCTTATTGGTATTTTTAATATATATCGAAACAAATGGTATCGGATCTCCATTGGTTTCAGTAATTTTTCCACTAATTTGAAATTGCGCTGAAGCTGCTGTAGAAATAGTTAAATAAATAAGCAGCAAGAGGGGAGCTTTCTTCATATAGAGGATAAAGTTAAAATATACGTATGCATTTAACGTATTTAATCTGTTAAAGTTTGTTAACGGGTAATATATTATATTTGTGGACTGATTTTAACAATAAATGGTTGCATCAAAAAAATAAATATGTATAAAACACTACAACCAGTTTTGCAAAAAGAACTGGAAGAAATAGAAAACGCAGGACTGTTTAAGCGTGAACGAATTATTACTACACCACAAGGAGCTGATATTAAGGTTAGTACTGGAGCGGAAGTAGTTAATTTTTGTGCTAATAATTATTTGGGATTGTCATCTCACCCAAAAGTGATTGCAGCGGCTAAACAGGCAATAGACGATTACGGCTATGGAATGTCGTCGGTTCGATTTATCTGTGGAACACAAGACGTGCATAAAGAATTGGAAGCTAAGATCTCGACTTTTCTGGGAACTGAAGATACGATTTTATATGCGGCAGCTTTTGATGCCAATGGAGGTGTTTTCGAGCCTTTGTTTAATGCCGAAGATGCGATTATTTCTGATGAGTTAAATCATGCTTCTATCATTGATGGAGTACGCTTATGTAAAGCTCAACGTTTTCGCTATAAGAATGCCGATATGGAGGATTTGGAGCAACAGTTAATTGCTGCTAAAAATTGTAGGCATAGGATTATCGTAACGGACGGCTCTTTTTCAATGGACGGTTCGGTGGCTCCTTTAGACAAAATTTGTGATCTGGCCGATAAATATGAGGCTTTGGTTATGATAGACGAATCGCACTGTACCGGGTTTATTGGTAAAACAGGTAGAGGAACTCACGAACACTTTAATGTGATCGATCGCGTTGATATTATTACCGGTACTTTGGGTAAAGCATTAGGAGGTGCTTCTGGTGGATTTACTTCTGGTAAAAAGGAGATTATTGATATGCTACGTCAGCGTTCACGCCCATATTTATTTTCTAATACCCTTGCCCCAGCAATTGCTGGAGCGTCTATCGCAGTATTAGATATGCTATCGGAAACTACCTCATTACGCGACAAACTTGAAAGTAATACCAAATATTTCCGTGAAAAGATGACTGCTGCTGGATTTGATATCAAACCAGGATTTCATCCAATTGTACCTGTAATGCTTTACGATGCTAAAATAGCACAATCTTTTGCGGCAAAAATGTTAGATGAAGGTATTTATGTAGTTGGATTTTTCTATCCAGTTGTTGGACAGGGAAAAGCTAGGATACGTGTTCAGTTGTCGGCAGGACATGAACAACACCACTTGGATAAAGCAATTGCAGCATTCATAAAAGTTGGAAAAGAACTTGGAGTAATCTAATGAAAATTGGCGGGTATCCAAGCCCGCCATAATTAATTAACGGATGAAGCACATTTTTAGGCGATCACTAGTACTTTTCATAGTCGCATCTTCTTTTTTTACTTGCAAAAAGGGGAACAAAATAATTACCGATCCGATTATCAAAGTTGAAGCAGCAACTTTATTGGATGTTCCTTATGGTAGCCGCTCGCAACAGAAAATGGATGTGTATCTTCCTGCAAATCGGAGCGCTAGCACTAGCCTAATTATTTTTGTACATGGTGGTAGCTTTATTGAGGGTGATAAAAGTGATTTTACCAGCTTGGTTAAAGAATTGGTGAGAGCCAATTTTGCAGTTCTAAATGTTAATTACAGGCTAGTCGATGCTACCGGACTTTATGATAATCCTGTTAAGCATTTCGAAAGTGCAGTTAAAATTAAAGATCAGGTCGCAGATGTAGCTACAGTTGTAAATTATGCTCTTTCCAAGGCCAAAGAGTGGCAGGTAAGCGACACAAAAGTTGGAATTGCTGGGCATAGTGCCGGAGCCACTTTGGCCTTGTTGTACAGCTACGATAGTAGAAATACAAACAAAGTAAAAACGGTAGTGAATTTGGCAGGGGCGCTAGATCAAACTTTTTCTGATATTCCGCCCTTTCTGCTTCAGTTTTTACCCGATTATATTCTTGAGGCTGGATATCGTTATACTGGATACACGATAGATCCTGCAAACGATCAATACTATAAGGCAATTAGTCCTTTGTATGTGGCAAATGCGAGTTTGAAAGTACCTACTTTAACGGTTTTTCCCGAAAATAATGAAGTGGGCGACTTGCCGAAGCAAGGGCGAAGCACATTCGATGCTTTTACCAATAAACTTAATAGCCTGGGGATACCTAATAAATTTGTTCAGCTTACAGGAGCAGATCATGAGTTCACTAAAATGGGAAACGTTGATGCTGTTTTAAAGGAAACAATTGCCTATTTTAATGCAAATTTAAAATAAGGCTCTACAAGGTTAAATAGGCGACACGTATATAAACTTCATAAGTCGATTATCAAATCGGGCGACTTCGTAAGTTGAAATTTTAGCCGTATATTTGACGCATGTTACAAGAGCAGATCACACACT
>DATJDT010000498.1:0-1845 GCA_035497275.1 Pedobacter sp. | reverse complement strand
TGCTGTAGCAAACCAAATTTTGGCCGCAGCAAACACAAATATTGACGATGTAAAGAAAAAAATTACTGAGACCGTGAAGCCTGCTACAGTTTCGGTAAACATACCAGTTGCATTTGCAGCTGCAAGCAAAGAAACTGATGTGAGAGCTGAAAATGTTTTAGGTTTCTTAGAGGGTTCAGATCCTAAGTTAAAAAATGAAATATTAGTGGTAACAAGTCACTATGATCATATAGGTTTAGTTAATAATCCTAATGCAACCGATAAAGTAAACAACGGTGCTGATGATGATGGTTCGGGAACAACTGGAGTTTTAATGTTAGCCGAAGCTTTCATGAAAGCTAAAAAAGCAGGGAAAGGTCCTAAAAGAAGTATCTTATTTATGACTGTAGTTGGCGAAGAAAAAGGATTATTAGGTTCTGAATGGTATTCAGAGCACCCTGTTTTCCCAATTGAGAACACTATTACCGACTTAAATATCGATATGATTGGTCGCGGTGATGATGACCGTCCAGGTAACAATGATTTCGTTTATATCATTGGTTCTAACATGCTAAGTGATGATTTAGATCGTATTGGTAAAAAAGCAAATACGGATTATGTAAACATTACTTTAGATGAGAAATATAACAACCGTACTGATCCTAACCGTTTCTACTATCGTTCAGACCACTATAACTTTGCTAAATTCGGTATTCCCGTAATTTTCTATTTCAATGGTGTGCATAAAGACTATCACCAACCAGGAGATGAAGTAAGCAAAATTGACTTCCCTATGTTAGCAAAAAGAGCTCAATTAGTGTATTTCACAGCATGGGAATTAGCAAATGGCGCAAATCGTCCGGTTGTAAACAAAAATGACGATGGTACGCCTAAAGCAAAATAGTATCATGATAGAATACTTAATGTATTAAGAACTAACTACAATATATCTATAAAAAATCCCGATAGCATAAAAGTTATCGGGATTTTTTATGTACCTCTTCGTTGCGAGGTACAAAGCAATCTGCTATATTTGAACATGACTACTATTGCAGAAGAATTCTTGGTAAAAGCGGATGAAAAGGCCTTTGATATGCCTCATCGTAAAACCATTAACCATAATATTGGAAAATATAACGCTGCAGTTGAAAGAGGTTTATCCAAGTTCGAAAATTTAGACGCTTCGAAGAAAAAAGCACATGTGATAAAATGGCGTGTGATGGAAAATCTTGATAAATTCCTTCCTGAATTTGAAGCAAATTTCCAGAAAAGAGGTGGCAAGGTAATATGGGCAAACGATGTTGAAGAAGCACAAAAGGAAATCCTAAACATCATTCAAAAGAGAAATGGAAAAACCGTAATCAAGTCCAAATCAATGACTACCGAAGAGATTCATTTAAATGAATTTTTGGAAGAGCATAACATCGAATCATTAGAAAGTGATTTAGGGGAGTATATTGTTCAACTCTTGGGCCAGAAGCCTTATCATATCGTAACGCCTGCAATGCACTTAAGCAAGGAGGAAATTGCAGCTTTATTTCATGAAAGATTTGGAACTCCTGTTGATGCTACACCACCTCAATTGGTGCAAAAAGCTAGAGAATTACTTCGTGAGAAATATTTGCAAGCAGACATTGGTATTTCTGGCGGAAACTTTTTAATTGCCGATACAGGTAGCATTGCGTTAACCGAAAATGAAGGAAACGCGAGATTATGTACTACCTTTCCAAAGGTTCATATTGCTATAGTTGGCATCGAGAAAGTGATCCCTTCAATAGCAGATCTTGATCTGTTTTGGCCTTTACTGGCAAGTCACGGTACGGGACAAAATTTAACTGTTTATAATAGCATATTAACTGGTCCGCG
>DATJDT010000497.1:0-1914 GCA_035497275.1 Pedobacter sp. | reverse complement strand
AAGGTCGTGCTCTACCAACTGAGCTACTTTCGCATTTGTAACATCATCCGATGTTTTCCCTTTAGGTGATGCTTGCGAGCAGACATCCGTTCCGTTTGGGAATGCAAATATAAACAGATTTTTATTTCCGTCAAGAAATATTTTAATAAAAATTAGGCTATTTAGGTAAGTTGTTGGCTTTCAGTATGTCAAAAATCAAATCATTTTCAAAACCTTTGCTTTGGAGGTAGCTAATAAGCTTAAATTTCTTTTTTAACTGATCTTTTTCAGTCAAAGCTGTTGATTTTTTCTCTGCCGTAGCTAGTAAAACTCCTAAATATTCATCCATTTCAATTCCATTTAATGCTTTTTGGATCAACTTGTCTGGAACTTTTTTCAATTTAAGTCCTTGCTTGATTTTTAGCTTGCCCCATTTTTTGATTTTGAACTTACCAGAGGTATAAGCATGGGCAAATCTTCCTTCATTTAAAAAGTTAGTCGTAATGAGCTCCGAAATTATTTCTTCCACCTCATTGGGGAATAAATTCCAATCATACAGTTTATTCCTAACTTCCTGTTGCGAGCGCTCTTGATAAGCACACCAACTCTCTGCCTTTAACAAAGCTGTTTTTTTATCTAAAATGAGTGGCTTTTGTTGAGTGGTTTTCATAAATAATTGTTGAAATTCGTAAAAAAATAGCAGCAATTCTCTATTTATTGTTTTTTACTATGAGCAAGCTCCAATACTCGATAAAACATATTGCACAAATTTTAAAGGGAAAGGCGTTTTTGCGAAATCCAAATGCCATTATTGAAAAATTATTAACCGATAGCCGTACAATTGTTAATCCAGCAGAATCGCTGTTTTTTGCGTTCTCAGCACAACGCAATGGACATGAATTTATCGGCCATGCCTACCAAAGTGGTGTTAGAAATTTTGTTGTAAGTGATGAAAGTTATGCTCAAAAATATGAGGATGCTAATTTTATAAGAGTCGACAATGTCTTAAAGGCACTTCAGGAATTGGTTAGTGATCACAGAACTCAATTTGATTTACCGATTATTGGCATCACTGGAAGTAATGGAAAAACGATTGTTAAAGAATGGTTATATCAGTTATTAGCGGCCGATTTTAATATTACTAGAAGCCCTAAAAGCTTTAATTCGCAAATTGGCGTACCCTTATCAGTGTGGCAAATAAATGAAGGGCATACACTAGGCATTTTCGAGGCTGGAATTTCGAAAAGCGAAGAAATGAAAGCGCTAGCGAAAATCATTCGTCCTACGATTGGTATTTTAACAAATATTGGAGAAGCACATGCAGCCGGTTTTAATTCTAAGGCGGAGAAATTAAAGGAAAAATTAAAACTTTTCGATGATGTTGAGCTATTCATTTACGCTCCAGAATATACATTTGAACTAGCTACTTCAGAATTGCCAGGCAAGAGAAAATTCTCCTGGAGTACAAAGGAGCAAGCAGATTTGCAAATTCAACATATTGATGCGAGAGGAGAGCTAAGCTACCTTGAAGCCAGTTACCTAGGGGTCCAAATTAATTGTACTATTCCATTTACTGATAAGGCAGCTGTAGAAAATGCAATTATTTGTTGGGCAACGTTATTAGCTTTGAATTATAGTCCGCAGGAGGCAAGCGCGCGTTTGTTAAAATTAGCAGGAGTTAATATGCGATTAGCGTTAATTAATGGAATTGATAATTGTTCTGTGATCGACGATTCGTATAGTGCCGACATATCTTCTCTAGCTATTGCACTTGATTTTTTAAATCTGCAAAATCAGCACCCTAAGAAAACACTTATTTTATCAGATTTATATGAAACTGGTAAAAATGCAGCGGAGTTATATGCTGAAATAGCAGCCTTGCTTAGACAAAAGAAAGTAGACCGCCTAATCGGAATTGGACGTGATATAGCAACA